>NZ_JBFRGE010000019.1:0-92820 GCF_052115185.1 Paenibacillus sp. 2TAB19
TTTGAATGTTGTCCGGGTTGTCTTCAGGTATCGTCATATCCCACCAGGATACGACTTTGATCGTTTTGCCGCCTAAGTCGAAGTCCATCTCCGGCGAGCCGGCATCTACTTCTTCTTCACCCTCCGGCGCAGCTGTGGCCGTGTTGCCAGCGCCGTTGTTTGTAGCTTGGTTTGATCCGTTGTTCGTGCTACTGCCGTTGCCCGAACCGCCGCTGCATGCGGAAAGTACGAGAACGAACGCGCATAGCAGCACCATTAATTTGCGAATCTTCATTGCGAATCCCCCTTAACATATTGAACTACACCGAAAGTGTAGCGCTTTCATAAGGCAGGCAACAACCTGTGCGAATACAGGTCTGTCACCCGTCAAATTCTAGATTGGAAATCATTTCATTTCACGAAAATTTGTTTTTTGAGCAAGAAGTAAAAACCTGTGGGCTATGCAAAGAAAAGCACGTTGTTTCGTTTGCGCCCAGTTCACATAATTAAAGCGTAGTCATTCTCCCATAAGGAAAACCCCTAAGTACAAATAGGAGGTAATCATCGTGTATAAAGTGCTGCTTGTCGACTTTGACTCCTCATCGTCGTTGGAGATGTTGCAACATATGTCGGAATGGAATCGGATCGAGTTTGAAATGGACGCTTATGCGAACAGCTCTGCGGACGCGATCGATTTTCTCGACCGAAACCACTTTTCACTAATCCTGATAAGTATGAACGGCTCCCATAACGACGGCTTGTATCTTTGCGATTACATTCGCCAGAAGAGCCGCGTACCGATTGTTCTGATTGGCGGAAGCAACGATTTCCAGCTTGCCCGGAAGGCTCTCTATTACCAAGTAAGCGATTATTTGCCTGATCCTGTTTCCTCTGTCGAGCTAACGTCAAGCTTGTTGGCCGTCAAAGCCGAGCTCGATTGCGCTATCGACAAAAATAAAGCGCTGTCATGGACGCCGACGGAAAAGGAATCCCAATCTCAACCGAATATTATCGAGAAGGTTAAGGAATATGTGGATGAGGCGCTGCATCAAAACATCACCTTAAAGGAAATTTCCAATAGCCTTCATTTCAATTGCTCTTATTTGGGTCAAAAGTTTAAGTTCCAGGAAAATATGACCTTCAATGAATATTTGCTGCAACAGCGCATGGAGAAGGCGAAGCTGCTGCTTGAGAATACGGACATGAAAGTGTATGAAATCGCGAATGAGATCGGTTATACGGAAATGGATTGGTTCTACAAGAAATTCAAAGCGTATACGGGCGTAAGCGCCAACGAATATCGAAAAATGTTTTTCATTACTGCGTAACCGCTTACAAGAAGAGGGTTACGTTAGCCTGTATTTCATACAGTCTAATCGACCCAAATCAGCTACGAAATTACTTTTAAGTGGAAATTATACAGCCAAAACCTGCAGTTTAGCCCTCAGTAACCTTTTTCCGCCCATTTGACTGCACAAAATCCAGCCAAACTCTGAAATCTTCTCATTCCTAGCCTTTTGATTGGATAAAGTCCATCCAAAAGCTAGTGCAACTCTAAGCGAGCCTTATGAATCGACAGTCTCACATTTCCACTCCTTGTCAATAAAGGTTTGAAAGGGCTGTCCCGATACCGGGACAGCCCTTTCAATTAATTCGTAAGCTCCAGCAGTCCGATCTCGGACAAGTTCTGCCACGTCATTCCTGTCGTATCATTCCAGATCGCGATGCTGTCGCGAATGCCGTCATCGTTTTGGTCGTTGTTGACCTGTACGTCGAAACCAACCAAGCTGCCGGCCGCAGGTGCCGTTCCAGTCCAAGCGATGGAAGCTTCGACGATATAGCCGTTAGCAGTAAGCTTCGCTGCGGATACGAGCCGTCCGCTCGAAGAACCTGGGCTAACGGACTGCTCGTTGTCGAAGTTGATCCGGTATTGCCCGTCGTCCGCATCATACGGATTGGTTCTTGCATCGTTTTGATCAAGGAATATTTCTACCGAATCCTGCTCCCATACGTTCGCGCTTCGTTTTGTAAGCAGCGAATCAGTTACTTCCGCCAATATATAAAGGCGGCTGCCATCCCAGAGCGTTCTGACCTTCGCTGTTGAACCGGACGTTCCTTGCACCCACCGGTCTGTCGTAATGGCGGATGCTGACGTCCAGATGCCGTCGATATGGCCGTCAATAATCGGCGTTCCACGCACAGCCTTCGTCAATTGAGGGCCTTCAATTAGCTCTAGCTCGCCGAAGCCCGACGTATCGGCATCCTGCTTATGATGAACATCGTTCCACGACGTCAACGAGGTAGCGCTGCCTGAACGATTATTGATTCGTACGTCAAAGCCGATCGTTTGGCCAAGAGCTGCCCCCGCGAGCGGAATTGACGCTTCGATAACGTAGCCGGTCGCGGTTTTGACCGCCTTGTATTCGGCTGGACTATGCGGATTCGCCCCGCTCCTGCGGAACGTATACTTCTTGTCGTCCGACTCGTAGGAGGTTGTCTTGCCGTTGTTTCCGTCAATGAATACGTCAACCGAATCGTTTCCGTTAACCGACGAGTCCAGCACATCGACCCAAACATGCAGCTTTCCGGCTGCCCATTGTGTCCGGTAAGAAGCAGCCTTGCTGCCCGCTGATTGAATCGTTATCGGCCTTGCTGCCTTCCATGAATCATCCAGCTTGCCGTCTACCTTCACGGTGCCGGCAACTGCGGATGTCTTGTGTATCTCAACCGGCAGTTTGCTTGGATCAACAAGCGCCCAGTACGCATACTTCGCTTGAAGACGTTCATCGAACAGCAGCGGCCAATTGTTCCGATCGACCGGGAACGTTCGCAGCCAAGTATTCAAATCGTCCTTGCCCCAGAAGATGACGGATGTAAGCTGATCCGCATGCTTCTTGAACACGTCGAAGATCGCCTGGTACCGTCTCGCCTGTGTGATCTGCAATTCCAGCGGGAAGGTCTCGTAAGACTCGGCGTCATTCGTATAAACGCTCATATCCAGCTCTGTAACTTGCTGCTCGATGCCAAGGTCGCGGAAGGCCGCGAGCATGTCGTCGAGCTCCTGAATGGAAGGACTCGCGATGCCGATATGCGTCTGATGGCCGACACCTTGGACCGGTATGCCCTTGTTTTGGAGGCGCTTGATCAGGTCATATATAAATTGCCGTTTATCCGTAAAATGCGTGTTGTAATCATTAATGTATAACACGGCATCCGGATCGGCAGCATGGGCGTATTCGAACGCTTTCTCGATGTACTCCTCGCCTGCGATTTGATACCATAAGCTGTTCCTTAAGCCGCCTCGCTTACGATCTCCCGGCTCAATGACCTCGTTCACGACGTCCCAGGCATAGATTTTCCCTTTATAGCGGCCGACAACTTCGTCAATGTGGCTCTTCATGCGCGCGAACAGCAATTCCTTGCTGGCTAGATTGCCATTGTCGTCATAGAACACCCAGTTCGGTGTCTGCGAATGCCAAATCAGCGTATGTCCGCGTACCGCAATGCCGTTTTCCTCCCCAAATTCTACGATTTTATCCGCATTGGCGAAAGTAAACTGCCCTTCGACCGGCTCGGTCGCATCCCATTTCATCTCATTGCCTGCGGTAAGGCTGTTGAAATGTTTTTTGAGCAGCTCAGCGTCCGGCCCCTCCTTATCTGCTATCTCGTTAACGAGCAAGGCTGAGCCAAGAAGAAAATCGTCAGCGAACACATCCTTCAAGCTCGGTATGTCTTGCTCGATTTCGATCGGAATCGGATCGGGTACGCGTTCAATTATAAATTCATCAACGTAGAAGGATAACGTCGGATTGTCGAACGATTCCAAGTAAACACCGGCATTGGAAACGGGATTTTTGAGCGTGTATTCGCCCGACAGCTTCACCCATCCGCTATCCGTCGCTGTTTTGGTCGTGACAGATTCGTAATAGGGCGTGCCGTCCGTCGTCCGCTCGACGAGCATGCCGACGGACGAGGCGCTCGAGCCGGCCGGGAGACGTACCCATGCCGTGATGCCGTATGTCTTGCCGACTTCCATGAACGACGTCACGTTGAACGTTGGGCCGTTCCAGCCTTGCGTCCTTCCTTCCACTTTAAGCCCATACTCGCCCGAATAAGCCGCATCAGACGATGCCGACAAAATAACGCCTCCGCCGCGCGGCTGCCAGCCTTGTACCGTTCCGTCCTCAAAGTCCGTTGCGATACGCTGGGGCTCGAAGGATGTCTCATCAATTGCCTCCGCATACACTTGCGTCCGGGACGTGATCGAGCCAATCGTTGCTGCGCTTAGCATCAGCGCTGCGGCCAGTCCCAGTACCATCAACCTTTTTAACCGTTTCATCTTGCGAACAACACCTCTCTCCAATCATTTATCCATATCAAACTCCTCTTGCGGGGAGTGGAAATGGCGCTTGGTTAGCCTGTCTGCTTCGCTGACTGGGGATAGAGAACGATACGGCCGTCCTCCATTTCCACGCGTACCTTGTTGTTGTCTTTGAAACCGTCCATATCAAGGAATCCGGAAGGAATTTGCAGCCGTCCTGCCTTGTCAAGCACGGCGTATTCCGTGTGGCTCTCCGCTTCAAGCATGGCGCTCTCGGCATCCAACATGGCCAGCTCGTCGGCGTACGACACTTTGCGGATCATTTCCGCCGACGTCTTGCCGTCCCGAATCTGGACAACGCGGTCCACCTTGCGCGCTAGCGCCGGATCATGTGTTACGATTACGATTGTAATTCCCATCGAACGGTTGAGTGTCCGGAACAAATCGAGAACCTGGTTTGATGTTTTCGTGTCAAGCGAGCCCGTCGGTTCGTCGGCGAGCAGCAGCTTCGGATCGTTGGCCAGCGCGATCGCGATCGCTACCCGCTGCTGCTCGCCGCCAGACAGCTCGCTCAGCCTGTTTTTCATTCGATGTCCAAGCCCCACCGCCTCCAGCAGTTCCATCGCCCGTGCCCTTCGCCGCTTGCCGCGCAGCAGCATCGGAAGCTCTACATTAGCCAATGCGGTCAAGTATGGAATCAGGTTGCGCGCATTGTTCTGCCATACGAAACCGACCGTATCGCGCTTGTACGCTACCAGCTCTTTCTCGCCGAACTTCAGCAAGTCTTGACCGTCTACGAACAGCTTGCCGGCTGACGGCTTATCGAGGCCACCAAGCATATTCAGGAGCGTCGACWTCCCGCTGCCGGAATTGCCGATAATCGCCATCAACTCTCCGTTTTCGACCTGCAGATCAAGACCTTGCAAGGCGAATACCTCAAGATCCGCCATTTTGTAAATTTTGACGAGCCCTTCGCTTTTAATCATCGTCTACTCCTCTCCAAGCTTGAGAGCTTGCGCAATCCGAATTCTCGACAAGCGGTAACCGAGGATTAGAAGGCCTAGCGTCAATGTAATGCCGATAATGCTATACAACTGCAGATAATCGCTAAGCTGTTGAATCATTTCGAAAGGCGGCACTTGATCCTTCGTTGCAAATGACATTTCGAATAACGGCACGAACAGCTCGCTTATCGTATTGCCGATGACGACGCCTAACAGAACCGCCGCTCCTGAAGTCAACATTTGCTCGCTGACGAGCATGCCGATTATTTGCCCGAATGGAATGCCCATTGCCCGCAGCACGCCGTATTGAAGCGTTCTGCCCGACAGCGTAAGCACCCAAAACAGCAGGAAGCCGAAAAAGCTGATCAGCATAGAGATGACGAAGCCAAGCGTCATGACACCGTTGATCGCAAGTCTGAACGGATCGTTTTTCGATTGAATCAGCTCTTGCGTAGCGTCTTGAAGATTGATGATTCTTAGCTTCTTCTCCGCCAACTGGTCGTAGACGGTTTGGCTAGAAATACCGTCCTTCAGCTTCAGCCACACCTCATAAGGCTCTACGGCAAGCCTGTTCTGAATCGTGCCGAGATGGCCCACGATCAAGTTCGGCTGCACAGCCTTCTCGTTATCGGCATTGCCGGTCGGAAGCGGATTCCAGCTCGGCCAGTAGTCGATAATGCCATAAACGACGAATTGTGCTTGATCGAGCCCATCCCAAGACAGTGAAATCGTATCGCCCAGCTTCGTCTTTGCCTTGTCCGCGATCGAGCGAGAAATGAGAACCGCTTTCGTATTGGGCGCGAGCAGATTAAGGTACCCGTTAATGGGGTGTTCGAGCAGCCCATCCTTCATCCAAGCCGTCCGGCCGAAGTCCATCGTGTCGATGCCGATCAGAGTAGTCGCCCCGCTTGCTCCGCTTGCAGGCGTTACGAATCGCGCCTTCTCTTTCTTGAACACTTTGGCGCTCGCGAGGATGCCTTCCAGCTCTTCGAAAGGCTGGAACGGCGGCTCGGTGTATTGAACCCGGTTCGAGCTCGAAGCTGTCGTATCGGCTTGCGTTTGCGGAGCGGACGACATATAGGTCGATGGCCGCGCATCGCTTTCCCAGCGAGTCATAATAGTCATATCGGCTCCGATATTGTACTGAATCTTGCTCTCCATGTTGTCATTAATGGTACGGGCCGCATTCGCGCTGAAGAGTCCCGTTGCGACGGTCATGATGAGGAACAGCTTAATCGTCTGGTATTGTCCGGACGACCGGCTGATCTGAACTAGCGTGTTGTACAGTGCAGGCGACCACCACCGGCGACCTGCCAGATAGACGAGTCGAATGAACCATGGATATACCCTCAGCAGCAGCAAGCCGCCTCCGAGCGCGAATAATGAAGGCATGAGGAAGAGCATCGGATCGAGCTGGAAGGCATCCGAGTCAAGCCCTAACCGCTGCAAGTCCTCCTGGCGCTTGTTGAAATTGTAGAGCAGATATACGGCTATGCCGACAAGGATAAAATCAAGGCCCGTCTTATGCCAGAACGACAGCTTGTTATGGCGGGCGTTTTGCTGCTTATGACTGACGATACTGACTCTAGTCGCCATGAACGCCGGAATCAGGATCAAAGCCAATGCGGCGGCTACCGCCACAGATGACACCATGTAAGCGCTGCTGGTCAGACTGACCTCAAGCGCCGAGCGATTGACGAACTCCAGGAAACCGTTCGATGCGCCAAGCACTTTCGTGAACCAAATGCCGAGAAACGGACCAACGGCAAGCGCGCTTATACCAAGAAACAGACTTTCGAGCGTATAAGCCGTCATAATCTGCAAACGGCTTGCCCCCCGGCTTCGCAGGACGGATATTTCCGTCTTCTGCCGCTCAATAATGAGATTGGCGGCCATATAGAGATAGAAGGCAAGCATGAGCATAACCGGCGAATAGAGTGACAGCATCATAACGTCAAGCTTCTCTTGCTTTCCCTGATAGTCATTAACCGTTGATACGGCAGGAATGTTGACCTCGTCGACGCCGATGCGGCCGCGGAAATAACGTCTAATATCCTTGTCGGCTTGCATGAATGCATCGATATTATCGATCGTTAATTCCTCGTAATTAAGTGCTAGGCGCCAATCCAAGCTTGCCAGCTTCGTCATGCCCCCAAGTATGAAATCGTTCTCAAACTGATCGAAAGGAATAATGAAGCCGTCGCTATCCTCGGAAGTAAGAAAAGGCAAATACGGATCTGCCGTTGGGTTGGTCTCCATAATCCCAACCGGGATGACGCGAAACTTCGTTTTGTCCGGCGCTTCGGCAATCAGTTCGTCCCCCAGATCGCGTTTCGTCGCGATTAGAAACTTCTGCGTAACGAGCGCCTCGTAAATACCGTCGGCGCGAACGGTCGGCATTGCGCCATCGATCAAGCGAACGCGTTTCTCAAGTCCGGAGAGCGATCTGATGCTGCCCGCTGTCTTCTGCGATTGCTTCTCCTGATCCGTTGCGTCAGCACCGTACACCTTCATGCGCTGCGTGAAACGCTGCTGATAGAAGGATAAAGCTTCAAGTCCCGCCCTGCCCGGTATTGTTTGCACGAATCGGTCCGCCCGCTTGATAGCCTCGATCGTCTTCGCGTCCATTGCCGACGCGGATACGGTCGTACCGATGCGAATATAACCCGGATACACGCCTTCCTGAAGCTGCACCGATTGCAGCTCCTTTTGCAGCGTTCGCTGCAGGATGGCTTCCGAGTAAAGCGGCATGGAGCTGAATAAGGCCACGCATACGGTGAGGCCGATCCATAGATTCAGCTGCAGCCACTTGTTGTTTGCCATCTTGCGGAGGATCATCGTCCATAAGGCCATACGTACACCCCATCCTTGCGCCAGTTACATGCTTGTAACTGGTCTTCATGTTAGTTATTCAGAATGACCTGCTGGCCTTCCTCGAGTCCTTTGACAATCTCCGCTTCGGTCGATGTTATCAGCCCTACCTCAACGTCGACCTCCTTGCGTCGTTCGCCTTCCGCCACCTGCACGTAATAACGTCCCATATAAGAGCGAATGGCCGAGCGAGGCAGAACGATGACGTTCTCGCGTTTCTGCAGCTCAATCGTAAGCTCGGCGCTGTCGCCGATATGGATGCCGTCCGGCGCATTGTCCATACTCATGTACAGGGTTACTGCGTTACGCTCAGCTTTGGCCCCATCYGCGCCGATCGGAACATTGGAAGGCGATTGCAGCACTTTGCCCGTGTAAGCCTTGCCCTTATACTTCAGACTGACGGGCATGCCCGCTTCGACCGGCTGTACTTCCTTCATTTCACCTGCGACATACGTGAGTTGGATGCGAGACGTATCCGCAATCGATACGATGGGTTGGTACGCATTCACAAAGTCCCCCGCATTCAACGTTTCCACGAATGTTACCGTCCCGGAAATCGTTGCATATATCCTCGATTTCGCAAGCCGTGTCTCCATCGATTGCAGTGACATATTCTCTCGCTCAAGATCGATTTCGCGCAGACGAAGATCGATCGGCGTTGCGTCAGAGTCACGGGCTTGCTTATACATCAGCTGCGCTCTCTCCAAGTTAAGCTTCTGCAGATTATATTGCAGCTCAAGATCTCCCGTTTCTTGCTCCGCGAGCAGATCACCGGCCTTCACTTCTTGACCGATCGTCACATTGATTGATTTAAGCCGGCCTCCCGACTCCTTGAACGACAAGTTCTCCGAGCTCGAGGAGACGAAATGGGCTGTTCCTTTGAGATACGTCTGAATGGATCCACGGCTTGCTTCCACGATATCCAGCTGCTCTTGCGCAGGCTGTATGAGCGGAGGCTGCAAGGCTTGCTGCTCGGCAGGGAGCAGTCCGCATCCGGACAGCGCCAGCATCGCGGCTAGTGCGATTGCAGCTCGCCGCGTTGCCGTCAACACCCGTCCATATCCGTTATTCGATGTTCGTATGCGATACAATTGTTCCATCCTCCAATGAAATAACATGATCAACAAGCTCCATGATGCCAGGGTCATGCGTCGTTAGAACGACCGTCATCCCGGAACGATTAACGAGCTCACGGAAAACCCTCATCACTTGAATGCCCATCCGGCTATCGAGCTCGGCCGTCGGCTCGTCAGCGATAAGCAGCACGGGTTCATGGGCAATCGCCCGTGCGATCGCTACGCGCTGCTGCTCGCCTCCCGACAGCTCGGCCGGACGATGCTTCATCCGCTCCTTCATCCCGACCTGCTCCAGCGCCCGCTCGGCCGCCTCGCGATTGCCCTTGAACGGCGTACCCGCCACGCGCAGTCCGAATTCAACGTTCTCGTAGGCATTCATAAGCGGAATGAGACCAAAGGATTGGAACACGAGACCGATTTTCTTTCGACGTATAGCGCTTCTCGCCTTGCTGGGCATGCGCGTAATTTCTCTGCCTTGAAAGAACACCTGTCCTTCCGTGGGCTCGTCAAGCGCGCTAAGCATATTCAGCAAAGTCGTCTTGCCTGAGCCGGACCTGCCTTTGAGCGCCACCATCGATCCGGCCGGTATATCCAAATGAACGTCCGATAACGCGGTGACGGCGCCATTGCCTTTGCCGAATATCCGCTTAAGGCCGATCGCCTTTAATATCGTCTCGCCGCTTGCTGCACTCGGTGACTCTCTCTTCGCCGACATCGCTAACCTCCTTGTTTTATCTCATTATCACTATTAATTTTAACGTTTTCATTTCTTGAGAAGTACCTGTTCGTTTCTTGTTCGTTCACCTTATAAACGATAGGTTTTCGGGTTGTAAGCTCAAATACGCTCTGACACGAAGGTGCGGCTGGTGGGCTCGATCTTCCGGATTTGCTCCATAAGAGCCTATATGTACTTACGGACACAGTCACAAACCCTGCTTCGCTCTGTAAGAGCAAATATGCGCTTACACGAAGCACGAAGGCGAAAAGTATTAATAAAAAACAAGCAGCGCCAGCCGGACTCCCCCGACTGGCGCTGCACAAAACACTTCCATTAACTTATTTGCCGAACTGCCATGCATTGAAAGTGAATAACTCTACATCGGCCTTGCCTTTGAACACGAAATAYAGATCGTGAACGCCTTCGGCGCCTGCGACCGCTGTCTTCACTTCTGTCCAGCTAGTAGAGCCCTCTCCCTTCGGTATGGCAAGCGAGCCAATCGCGACACCTTCCGGACTATCCAGATGCAGCTCTATGATAGCATCATCGATTCCGCCAACTACGAACGCCGAGAAGGCGGATGCGCCATCGCCGAAGTCCACTCCTGCTACAGCCGTCCAATCGCCGTTATGAATGTCCGCAATCGCAAGTTCTGCGACAGCCGTTCCTCTATCATCTCTCTTCTGCGGCAGCGCATCGACGCCAGCGCTCCACGCAAGCGTCTCCGCTTCCACGCGAACGAACGGATTAAGCTTATTCAACTGAGGAACACCTTTCAGATCGGCTTCAATCTCCTGAATGGCACCATCCGCGCCGAAGCTTACTTTGTTCAGATGCGTCGAACGATAGCCTTTCGGTACGCCCATTGCCTTGGACAACGTCTGCGCGTGATAGGCGATATACCACTCGCCGTGGAACTGGAACATCGCGTGGTGATTGTTGCCGCCTACGCCGAAGAAGTGGCCGGGATTTTTCAGAATGGAACCTTGATACGTCCACGGACCCATTGGACTTTCGCTGGTCATATAGGCGATTTCACCTGCCGCCGGGCTTCCTTCCGGCCTGGCGCCTCCGTAGAAATTCGAGCAATACGTGTAGTAATAAACGTCGCCAACCTTATTGATGCCGGCATCTTCGAACATGAACGGCGCAGGAATGACCGCGGCTTCGCCGACAACGCTGATCATATCGTCGCCAAGCTGCATAACGCGAGCCGTATCCGGCTTCTCTTCCTTCCCATCCGGGATGCCTCCTCCGAAATAGATATATCCCGTGCCGTCGTCGTCAACCAGTACGGCCGGATCGAACAGCCAAGTTACACCTTGCGCTGCCGGCGCCGATCTCGAAATCAGCGGCTTGCCGATCGGATCGATCCAAGGGCCGGTCGGGCTATCGCTTGTCAGTACTCCAATCCCGCTCGCGTTGTTCGCGAAGTACAGGAAGAACTTGTCCTTGCCGTCAATCACCTTATGTGCCGCTGCCGGGGCCCAAGATTGCGTTGCCCACTTCGCCTCGCCTTCGGGACCAGCAGCGACTACGAAGCCATGATCCGTCCAGTTCATCAAATCCGAGGATGAGACGATAGACAACCGGTTAATTGACCCGTAAGTGTTATCCTTCACTTCACCTGCCTCGTCGTACTCCAGCACGTCGTAAGTGCTATAGATGTAGACGCGGTCATTGTACACGATCGCGTAAGGATCGGCTCCGAATTTATGCGACACAATCGGATTGCCGTTCTGAGGAAGCTTGCCGATCGCGCTTGCGGGCGGCTGATAGCTCATCTCGGCGGACGCTCCGCTAACGTTATACGCCGTGCTTTTATTACCTGAATCCACAATATCCAGACTGTTTACTTTAAATTCCTTACTCATTTGCACAATCAACTCCCTTTTTTGTATGAATGTAATCGTTGCCAGCTCTTTGCTGCCATCCAGGTTGGCGAATGTAATAACCGAGCCGTCATCATTGCCGATTCGAAGCTCCACCCCTTCCTCCGTAGGCTGGAACGCGACGGCTGCCGCCGAAACGTTGCTCGGGTTCGGGACGATTGTATCGACTTCGAACGCAGCTGGAATGTTCAGCAGTGCGCGAATTTGCACAACTTCTTGCTCAACCGGAAAATCGTCCATCAATAATTTCACTTCATAGGTTGTGTCCTTCTCCTTGCTTAATTCTATCGTCTCTTCCTTCAGGTAAGCCGACAACACAACCTCAGACGGCTGTCGCTCCGATTCGTTCCGGCCAATCTGTGATTGGTAGAAAAGAAATATTGCCGTGCCCGCGGCAAGGATCGCAACTCCGAGTCCAAGACGCTTCTTAACGGTCAGCAAGATGTCACCTCTTTCCCTATTAAAGAACATAGTAATGTCAACTAGGGATAGGAACAACCTGCCTATTACTTAGTCATTACCCGTCAATTTCTAGGTTCGCGCAATAACAGCGCGGGACACCCCATTTGGGTGCCCCGCGCTCATGATGAATTGCAAATAACAATTTACTCAGCCTTTAACGCCGCCAACCATCATGCCTTTGACAAAGTATTTTTGCAAGAACGGATACACCATGATAATCGGTACGGAAGCGACGATTGTCATCGTTGCCCGGACGGATAGCGGCGTGACTCTATTTTGCTGAGCTCCGCTCGCGCCGCTTATCATGCCATCCATGCCCGACGTACCGGCAGTCGTGTTGGAGTTCTGCAAGATCTTCTGCAGCTCATACTGAAGCGTGCTTAGATCGATATGCGAAGAGTTGTACAAGAACACGTCGAACCAGGAATTCCATTGAGAGACGCCCGAGAACAAGGCGACAGTAGCGAGTACGGGAGTCGTCAGCGGCAGCACGATGCTGAAGAACGTCCGGTATTCGCCGGCACCGTCGATTTTACCCGATTCGAGAATGCTGTCCGGCAAGTTCTCGATGAAGGAGCGGATAATGATCAGGTTGAAGACGCCGATCAAGCCCGGCCAAATATAAACCCAGAAGCTGCCTACCAGATGCAAATCTCTCATCAACAAGAAAGTAGGAATCAGGCCGCCGCTAAAATACATGGTCAATATAAATGCAAGCGTAATAAACTTCCGCAGCACAAACTCCTGACGGCTGATGGAATAGGCTACCATCGCGGAGCATATCACCGTCAAGCCCGTTCCGATGACCGTACGCAAAATCGAGATCAACGTGGCATGGAAAATCGTAGCCTCCTTGAAAATGTATTGATAGTTGTCCAGCGTCCACACCCTTGGAAGCATGTAAATACCGCCTTTAAGCGAGTCCTGTGAGCTATTTAGCGATACGGCCAATACGTTAAGGAATGGATAAAGCGTAACGACCATCAGCAAAATCATAAAAGTATAGTTGCAGATGTCGAATATACGATCGCCCATCGGGGCTTTGATTTTGTATTTCTTGTTCCGATTCACATCGCTTGAAGCCATCTGAAAACCCTCCTGTTCTAGAATAGTCTTGCTTCGCCCATTCGTTTCGCAATATTGTTCACTACGAACAACAGGATGAAGCTGACCACTGTCTTAAACATGCCTGCCGCGGTGGAAAGGGAGAAGTTGCTTTGCGCGATGCCGTATTTCAAGACAAATATATCAATGTTCTCGGAATAGTCCACGTTCATGCCGTTGCCCAGCAAATATTGCGGTTCAAATCCCGAATCCAGCAAATATCCGATATTCATAATTAACAATACGACGACGACTGATTTAATGCCAGGCAGCGTAATGTACGTCATCTTCTGCAGCCGGTTCGCGCCATCAATCTCTGCCGCTTCGTACTGTGCGGGGTCTATGGTTGTCATAGCGGCCAAGTAAACGATTGTGTTCCATCCGATATCCTTCCATATCGAGCTTGCTCCGAAGATCGTCCAGAAGTATTCAGGAATGCCCAAAAATAAGATTTCATTTCCTTCGTTCACAAATCCAAGCCAAACCAACAGTTCATTAATGATACCGTCTGGCGACAACGTCGTTTGGATGATGCTGGCCGCCACGACCCAAGAAATAAAATGCGGCAAATAACTAACCGTCTGTACGGCCCTCTTAAAGGCAGCCTTCCTTAACTCGTTTAGCAGCAGCGCAAGGGTTATCGCCGTCAAGAAACCAAAAACAAGGTTAATGGTGCTCATCGCAAGCGTATTGCGAAGTACCCGAAGGAACCTTTCGTCCCCGAATAAAAATTCGAAATGGTGAAAGCCGATCCACTTCTGCTCCCAAAACCCGAGTGCAGGCTTGAAATCCTGGAAAGCGATCGTCCAGCCCCAAATCGGAACGTACTTGAATAGAATTAGCCATAACAAAAATGGCACAGTCATTATTACGAGCGCACGCTGCTGAAGCAGCTTCGCAAAGAACAGCTTGATTCCCTTCGGCTTCTTGTTTATTGGCGGCCGGCTCGTTGTCTGTATCGCATTGGACTCCATCATTTTCTCTCCTTCCGGTACCGAAGCATCTTGCCCTAACAATAGGAATAGGCCGGACACTGATCGAATAAAAATCGATATGTTAAGCCCGGCCTATCTCCGTCATCCTTTATTTAAGAGCTTCAACCTTCGCCTTGGCTTTCTCCGTCGTCCACTTCTCATAGCCGGCCGTATCAAGCTTGCCGAATTCTTTCATGTACTCTTCCCATATCGAGTCGAATTTGCCAGGATCGGCAAGGACAAGCTTAGGGAAGTACTTCTTCGTCAACTCGTCCTTTTTCGTTTCCCACATGATTTCCGGCGAATTTTGCTCCTTAGCGAAGCCCCATGCCGGATACCATGGGCGGAATACAGGCTTTGCGAACATTTGGGAATACGTCTGAGCGCCGTATTTGTCCAGGATTGCTTTATCCGCTTCCGTCAAGCTCGCTTGGAAATATTCAGGCTGAATGTTTACACCCTTGGCATTACCGTCAGACAGCGTAGAATTGGCTCCGTAGCTTGGCCAGTTCCAGCTATAATATTTAAAGCCGAATGTCTCGTTGAACGCTTCGTTGATTTTGTCGATTTGCTCCTGCGTACGGTAGAAACGGCCTTCTTCGTTAACCTCGTACGTTTCGCCTTTAATCCCCCACGACGTCAGGATTTGGTTCTCTTCTTTCAACAAGTTGTCGAAATATTCGATAATGCGGACCGGATCTTTGGCGCTGACCGTAATGCCGATACCGCGGTTAGTAACAACGCCTGCTTCCGCATCGATGTAAGCGTCAGTAATGCTCTCGTCGAACGTAATCGGCAGCGGGAAGTATCTGTACTTATCCAGGGAAGGATCCTTGCGCGCATCATCCTTCAGCACGTTAAGCGCATTGTCCACTTGCCATTTGTAATCAAAGAAACCAAGGACGTTGTGCGACGTCAACTTCGCGATGTATTGGTCGTAGTTATCTACGAACGAAGCTTTGTCGAATAAACCCTTTGCGTTCAGGCCATTGAGCGTCTGCAGCCATTTTTTCGTGCCTTCGTCGCCTGCATACGTCTTCGCTTCCAACGTATCCGCGTCGATCATGACGTTGCCGTCGTTCGGATAACCCATCAAGTGCATCGGCACATTGGACGTTGCGAAGAATCTCCAGTCATGCGTAAGCGAAATGAGGCCTGTCAGCTTCTCGTCCTTATGCTTCGCTTCATAGTCCTCAATAAGCTTAATGTATTGGTCAAGCGTCTTAACGACCGGATAGCCCGCTTCCTCGAGCACGCGACGCTGAATCCAGAACCCTGAGCCCGCTTCAGGATCGGGAATAAACTCGCCTACCTGGGCGGCGATTGGTAGAATATATAGCTCGCCGTCAGCCGATCTCATTTGGTCGAGCGTATCCCCGTATACCCGCTTGATGTTCGGACCGTGCTTCTCGATCAAATCGTCAAGCGGAATGAATGCGCCGGCATTTATTACCTCTTCCATCGCCGCGTCCGGAATGAGCACGTCCGGATATTCGTTCGCCGCGATCATCGTGCCGATCTTCGTGTTCAAGTCGCCAACGAGAAACTCCAGCTTGAAGTTGACTCCGGTTTGGTCCTCGAGCATTTTGCCGATCGTCGTCTCGTTGGTGTTGCCGTCCTTGGATCCTGCCACTCCGTTATAGATCGTGTACGTTACCTTCTCCTTCGTCGGCTCCGATGCGCCCCCGTTATTACCGGTTGCGGCGTTCGTTGCAGATGGCTTGTCTGTGTTGTTGTTGTTGCCGGAGCAGGCCGTCACGGCGGACAGCGTCAAGGCAGCTGCCAGGCTGAGAAGCAATACTTTGTTTTTCTTCACTATTCTTCTTACCCCTCTCTCATCTAAATGTACGTACAACCTAAGTATAAAAGCGATTACATCGTTCGTTTACCCGCCTAACTGCATCGAATTCCTCACTAATTATTGATTTCAACCCGAATAAACTATTGCAGGTTTACTTTATTTCGATATTCGGACGGCGTCATTCGCTCCAGCTTATCGAATTGGGTAACGAAATAATCGGGATTGTTGAAGCCTACCCTTTCAGCCACCTCGTAGATTCGCATGTCCTTTATCCGAAGCAGCTTTTTGGCTTCCGCGATCCGCAGCTTTTGCAAGTAATCGTTAAAGTACAAGCCGTAACTTCTTTTGAAGAGCTGACCCAAGTAAGCGGGGTTCATGTAGAATTGACTGGCTATAATTTTCAAGCTAATATTTTTGCTGTAATTCTGATCCACGTACGTTTTGATTTTGTGCATTGTGCCCTTGCCATAGGAGCGATACAGTTCGCTTACCATAACGCCGGCCTCAAAGACAAATGCGGTAAGCAAGCGTTTGATTTCCTCCAGCGTAACGTTGTGATCATGCCAATTAATGACCGGCTCGAAGGAAGCAAGCTCGGTTTCATCCCCCTCCATGCCCCTAATCGATTTGCAAATCACAAGCACGCATTGGACAATGCCGGTCTTGATTGCTTCAGGAGAATAGCGTTTACCGCGAAACTCCGAAAATAACGAGTCGATGACCTGTTTCATCTCGTACGAATCGTTCTCTTCGACCGCCTCTACCAGCCTTCGGCATATGTCGTCGTCCAATTGACTGTAAATTAGTTCCGTTCCGCTCACGTCCGAAGAGGCAATGACGCGATCGGTGCTTCTGTAATATTTGCAGCTCATTGCTTCCTTGGCACTTGTATACGACTCCTTGATACCACTCAAATGTTGGACGGTTGTTCCCGCATAGGCGCGGTACTCGAGTCCGAATTGCTCGTTTAACCGCAATAACAGAAGCTCCATAAACGCATGTACGCTGCCTCCGGCTTCGGAGAGATGCATACTCGTAACGATCAACCCATATGTTCGGCGATGCTCATAGAGAATCGGATCGGAAGCGCTTGGAGCCAGCTGCCGCACCGCAGCCCGAATACTTGCCCGCAGCTCATCCGTCGACGGCTGCTTCTTGTCGCTCCATGGGTGAACATTGTTCAGCTCGATCAGCGTGTATGTAAACGTTCGAGAACCAATTGCCGTCTCATACCTCATCCAAGCATCCGCCGCGTCATCTACGGATTCTCCGCGTATGAGCGCTTCGATCTGCTTCTCGCTCAACAGCTTGCGTCGTCGCTCCTGAAGCTCTCGTTTCTTCGTCAGCTTGTCCCGCAGCTTGCCCAGCGCTTGAGCGATGTCGTCCTCGTCTACCGGCTTAAGCACGTAATCGAGCACGCCGAAACGAACGGCCTGCTGCGCATAGGTGAAGTCGTTATGTCCGCTAATAATGACGAATTCCGTATCAAGCTTCTCTTCCTCTGCCGCCTGGATTAAGGCAAGACCGTCCAGAACGGGCATCCGAATGTCGGTGATGACTAGATCGGGCATTTTATCCCGGATCATCTCAAGCGCATCCTCTCCATTGTCGGCCTCGCCAATGACCTGATATCCGTTTCCTTCCCAATCAATCATCCTTATAAAGCCTTTACGGAAATATATTTCATCGTCGACAATAATTACGCTATGCATGCAGGCAACCCTCTCTCTTCGAAAAATAGGAATCGCTTAGGAAAAACAGAAGCGGCGTTCTCTCCCTTATTGAACTCGAGGGACGACCGCCGCTTTCTTCATCGGATAACATTTTTATTTCTTAATTGCATTGCGAATAATCGTTCGGCCTCTCTCTTACATCAATTTATCGACTTCAAGACAAGTGCACAACCCGACAAACTCTGTATAATTACCTCTCTAATTCTAGTTTCTACGACTATCAGAGCTTCTTGCTAGGTTAGCACCTCATCTTATGCCTAACTACCTCGCTATGATATAATGTAGAAATGCTAACATGGAGGGGTACGGATGGCTCATATTTACTATGTTGAAAGCAATACTACACACGCAAGCAATTTTGTTATTGATGTGCCCGTAGGTTATCACTGGCTCCTTGTGATCACTAAGACTCCTGCGAAGTTTTGGGTCAATGGCGATCTTAAGGAATACCCTGCTCACAGCGCCGTCCTCTACCGCCCAAAGCAAAAAGTTTATTACCAAGCCAGTTCCGATTATTTCGTCAATGACTGGATCCGCTTCGAATCCAATGAATCTTATATTACGAAATCCTCACTTCCGCCCGGCGTTCCTTTTTCCATCAACGATCCTGACTATTGCCATAAGCTGTTTGAACTGCTAGTCATCGAGCATAACTATAATCGCGATTACAAGGAATCTTCCATCGACTATTTGCTCCGGACGCTGTTTAACAAGCTATTGGAATCCTATTCTCATGATGTCATTACGCCTCATTACTACAATCTATTAAAGATTCGCACAGCGATTCAAAACGATCCGGGAGACTGTTGGACGGTTTCGAAAATGGCGGATTATCTCCAAATAAGTCCGGGCTATCTTCAGAGCCTCTATAAGAAAACGTTTGGAATTTCCTGCATGGATGACGTCATTCAATATCGAATCCGATTAGCGCAAGAATATTTGATTCATAGCACCCAAAGCATTGTTGAGATCGCTTCCCGATGCGGATATCAAAATGTGGAACACTTTTGCCGGCAATTCAAAAAGCTGACAGGGTATACGCCAAGAAATTTTCAAAAGGCGGCCAAAACGTGATGTCCCCTGCAATTRAGGCAGCAACGGTTAATCCGTAGCAAAAGGCGATGCAGGCAAGCCTTCCCGGCTATACAGGTTGGCACCTTCCGGATTGTCAGCCCATGCATATCTCACCCTGGCGGGATCGGGAACTTGATCATCATGCGGGGCAAACGGAACTTCATTTGATTTTGCATAAACGATGTCTCCTCCATGCTTATGTGTTGTGTTTGAAATAGTGCTGCACAAGAAATGTCATGACCTCATTCGGTTGTTCCCTGGAAAACTCGGCCCGATCGGCAAACAACATCCCATACGGCGCTTCGGACGAATAGGGCTCCCATCGCGGCAGCTCCTCTCCTGTACAATCCTGTCCGTTCGGATCTCCGGAACGAATGAAGTTAACCCAGTAATTGCACATCAGGCGGGCCAAATCGTAATGTTTGCCGWCAAACGGTCTCCAGCATTTAGCAAGCGTCTCGAAGAAAAACCAAAGATCCACCGAGTGGAAGGTGCCGGGATTATCCCATCCCGGTATTTCCGCGTCGAAATGATAATAGTACAAAGGGATATTAGCACCTGAGTGCGTATTAGCCTGTCCGGCAATGCGAATCGCATATTCGATGCCGCTTACCGATGCCTTGCTCACAATCCCCTCCAAATTGGCTGAACTGAAATCGACAAGCGCCAGAAACGTTTCGGCATCGTCACCGAACACGTCTTCTGCCATTTTCTTAAAGTCGTCAAGCGTCCCGGCATTCGGAACGCTGAAAAACTCGGAGGACGTATGACCGAACATGACCGGAACCATCCATCGCTTATTACGAAGGAACCGTTCAAACGGGTTACCTTCATTAAAGACCTGATCCGCGACGGTGCCCCAAAACCCTTGGTACTCCACAGCCTTGTCGCGAATATATACCGCATCCAGTTGCCGGGCTTCTGCAAGCGAAGAGACGCCAAGATACTCAAAAAACTTCAAACCGTCCTGTTCGGCTTCCGCCAAATCGCTCCGAAGACCGGGCATGAGGGTTCCCGGGTAGAGCTTCGTAAAGATTCCGCTTTGAATAATCGCCCTCTGAAAGAGTCCTTCGTTCTGAGGCGAAGTGAGCTGGCTCATGACGCTTCCGCCTCCGGCCGACTGTCCGCCGATCGTGATGTTGTCCGGATCTCCGCCAAAAGCCTCAATATTTCGCTTGACCCATCTCGTAGCCGCTTGTTGGTCGAGGTTTCCGAAATTAGCAGGCGCTTCCGGTGCTTCCGACGTAATTTCGGGATGGCATAAAAATCCGAATACATTCAAACGATAGTTGATTGTAACTACCACGATGCCCCGCCTAGCTATCCGTTCTCCGTCGAACTCCATTTCTGCCGTATGGCCAACCTGCAGTCCTCCGCCAAAATACCATACATATACAGGCAACATTTCATCGGTATGATTGGCCGGTGTCCAAACGTTCAGGTATAGACAGTCCTCATTCATGGCGATGTCCGGTTCCACTGCCCATTCTCGGGTATAGATGTTTTTTTCATCAAGCTCTTGCCTCACCTGCATCGAGATCGGCGCGAATTCGTATGCTTTGAGCACGCCATTCCAGTCTTTYGCGGGCTGCGGGGCACGCCAACGATTTTCCCCCACGGGCGGCGCGGCGAACGGTATCCCCTTGAAGCTCGTAATTCGGGGGTCGGCCGCCGGCAATCCCTGAACGATTCCGTTCTCAACCTTCACTATTCTAAGCATGCTTAACAACTCCTATCATGTAACAGATCAAATGCTCCATTTTGTCGGAAGCGTTTCCATTGTTAGCTTTGCCAAAACACTGTCTTGGAACAAAATATTATAATACGAGCCCTTATCAGACAATGACGTATGCGACTATTTCATTGATGTATCCTAATATGTAATGATTTCGGTTTAGCTCCTCCAGAAATGCTATAGTTTTTTAAGAAAACGCTTTAATTCCTTAACCAGCGGCCATGTTATGATGAGTTTTAATACGATAATAATGGAGGTTACGATCGTGTCCAATACAACTAAAGGGGCTTTCCATACAGCCGATTACAGGAATTTGTTCAAAGAGCTCGGATATTCCGAACAGGAAATACACGCCAGACTGGAGCAGGCTTGGAACGAATTATTTTATGGCCGTGCCGACTTGCGAATCTATTATCCTATGGGTGACGATAAAGGTTATCTCCTCGATACAGGCAATTCGGACGTTCGATCCGAAGGTATGTCGTACGGCATGATGATGGCCGTGCAAATGAACAAGAAGGAAGAATTCGACCGTCTCTGGAACTATGCGAAGACGTTCATGCAGCATACGGAAGGCCGCTACAAGCACTATTTCGCTTGGCACTGCAAGCCTGACGGTACCCGCATCTCCCAGGGACCGGCACCGGACGGGGAAGAGTTTTTCGCCATGGCTTTGATCTTCGCTTCGAATCGCTGGGGTGACGGACCGGAGCCGTTCGACTATTCCGAGCAAGCGAAGACGATACTTCGAGCGTGCATACATCAGGGAGAGAACGGCGAAGGCGATCCGATGTGGGATCCCGCTACCAAGCTGATTAAGTTCATACCGGAATCGCCGTTCAGCGACCCTTCCTATCATTTGCCTCATTTCTACGACTTGTTCGCGCTTCATGCGGATGAGCAGGATAGACGCTTCTGGAGGGAAGCCGCCGAGGCAAGCCGCGCTTATCTGCGAACCGCCTGCCATCCGGTAACCGGACTGTCGCCCGAGTACGCGAATTACGACGGGAGTCCTGCCGTACCGCAGCCTCACGGCGACTACCGGCATTTTTTCAGCGATGCCTACCGCGTAGCGGCGAACATCGGACTTGATTATGAATGGTTCCGCAAAGACCCGTGGCAAGTCGAACAGTCGAATCGCATTCAAGCGTTCTTCCGCGAAATCGACGTATCCGACTATCGCCGTTACACGATTGACGGGAAGGCATTCGAAGAATCTTCTCTGCATCCGATCGGCCTTCTGGCGACGAATGCAATGGCATCGCTTGCCGCGGACGGACCGGATGCCGCTCATTTTGTCTATTTGTTCTGGAACACCCCTTTGCGTACCGGCGAGCGGCGTTATTACGACAATTGCCTGTACTTATTCAGCCTTCTGGCATTAAGCGGAAACTACCGTATCTATTAACCGACTGCCCGATATAAATACAGAAAGCGGCGATCGACTCCCTTGCTAACATAAGGGGGCGATCGCCGCTTTCTTTTTCTATGGTCTCTATTAGCTGGTAGTCAGAGAATCACGATACTCCTGGGGCGTCATTCCCGTTACCTTCTTGAAGAACCGCGTGAACGAATGAGCCGCTTCATACCCGACTGACACGGCGACCTCCCTGACCTTCAGATCGTTGTCGCGCAAAAGCTCCTTCGCCTTTCTGGCCCGGCAAGTATCGATATATTCGGATAGATTAATGCCTCGTTCCTGCTTGAAGAAACGCGATAGATAGGAAGGATTGAAGTAATGAATTTCCGCCAGTCGCACCAAGGATAAATCATCGCTTAAGTGCTCGTCGATATACTGGCAGATCCGGTCGATCACTTGCGATGTTCTATCCCGATCGTCGCTCTGCTTGTAGCGGAAGATCGCATCCGCCGTTTGCTTCAAATAAACAAATCCATCCTTCATGGAGGCATGGCAATCGAGCCGCATCAGCTTCGAGTGGTCGTCGAGGCGATTTTGCAGACCCAGACGGTTTAAGCAAGAATACAGCATCAGGGCAACGGAATAGTACGCTTCAATCGATCGCTGCGCATGCTCGTTATATTGCAACGCTGCCATCGCCAACTGATCCCAATCCGCATAAAATTCGTCCGCCCGGCCCGCTTCCAAATGCGCTGCCATAATCTCCGCCTTGCGGCCCGGCACGAATGTTTCCTTGCCGCCGAAGCCGTTCATATTCTCGTCGCGATCCCGCAATATCATGGAAATGCCGTCGCCGATCTTCAACTGCTGCAGCTGGCGCAGCCTTTCATATTGGTGGGTGACCGTTATCCAATCGCAGTTTGCGCCGCTTATAGTCAATGTAATCTCTAATCCGAGCGACGTTAGGCAAGCTTCCTGGATAAGCTCGAGCACACCTTCCATATAGCGGATAAAGTCACCACCATGGATTCCGCTTGACTCTTTGGACGGCTGAATAAACCACATCAGGTCTCCATGCCTATCGACGATTCCGATGCTATCGGCGTGGTCCTTCAGATAGGAATCCCATACCGTTCTTGCTGATACAAGGAGCTTGCTTCTCTCCGTATACGTCATCCTGGGAGGGTAAGACAATCGAGCAAGTACAAGCATAACCGGATTCGTCGGATCCAAGCCAATATTCAGATGGCCGAATTCCTCGATGACTCGCGCTTGCTCTGCGCAAAGAGCGTCGCTTTCTTGCAGCAGTTGCCTCATGTAATCCCCTTGCGCCATGAATTCGTAAGCGTACTTCTGCTCGCGCGACTGCTCCAGCAGCGTGCTCTCGAGATTGCTGCGCTGAATGTCGAGCAATGCGCCCCGTACGGCCTCCGTCACTTTCGCATAGCCTTCCGTCTTCAGCAAATAACGGACATCAGGCATCTGGAAAGCTCTATACGCATAGTCAAATTCGCTATGACCGGTAAGAAAAATAACTTTGCATCTCGGCCAATACGTCAATATTTCTTCCGACAATTCCAGACCGTTTTTGCCCGGCATCGCGATATCGGTCATGACGATATCGATGCGCGTACGCGCCATCCAAGCGAGCGCTTCCTTAGCCGAATATGCTTTGCAAACATCCAATTGATCCGGCATGAGATTGCTTAACACTTCGTAGAGGCCGTCTGTAATAATTTCCTCGTCATCGACGATCAGCAATCGGTGCATCTCCATCCGCCTCCTTTGGATTGATCCGTATTTCGACTCGCAAGCCGTTCAACTTGCTTCTGGACAAAAATAATCCGCTGCCTTCTCCGTAAGTCAACATAATTCGGCGATGAATATTAATGATGCCCGTCATTTCATGCGCTTCGCCGTTGTTCGTCATTTGGTCGTTCAACGCTTGGATCATTGCATCGTCAATCTGACTTCCGTTGTCCTCGACAACGATCAGCCAATCCGACTCATGCCTCTCGAACGAAACGCGAAGAAAACCTTCCTCCGACATTTTCTCTAGGCTATGCTCGTATGCATTCTCGATGATCGGTTGAACAATAAGCCTTGGTACGCGAATTCGCTCCATTTCCTTCGGAAGTTCGTCGAATTGCACGCTGATACGCCTGGAGAACCGAAGCTTCTGGATCTCCGTATACATCCTGGCATGCTTGATTTCTTCGGATAAGTACACATTGTCTTCACCGTTGCGCGTAATGAACCTGAAATRTTCGCCGAGCATATTGGTGAACAGCTCGATACGATCCGTATCGCCCGTCTTGGCTAGTGAATTAAGTATGAAAAAGCTGTTATATAGGAAATGCGGGTTAATCTGAGACTGAAGCTGCTTCAGCTCGGCCTTCTGCATCATGAGCTTCTGCTTGAAATCCTGGTCAATCAGCAGTTGCAATTTGTTCAGCATCTGATTGAATCGATCGTACAAATAACCGAATTCGTCTTTGTTCTCGTGTTCGATCTGGATATCAAGCGTCCCGCCTTCCATTCTGCGGAAGCTCTGAACAAGCAGCAGCAGCGGCCGATGAACGAGACGGTAAGTCGAGAGAGAATAGACAACGATCGCAAGAATCGAGGTTGCCGTAAACAGCCAAGCCCATTTATTAAACTTGTTCAGTGGCCTCTTCACCGTCTCCTCCGGCAAATAGGTCACTACCGCAAGGCCCAATTCAGATGATTCCGCTTTGTCGATATGGTAGGATCGTCCATCTGCTTTCAATAGCAAGGAACTTTCCTCCGAAAGTCGCTGCGCTTTCAAATATTCGTTCAAAATATGAGGTGATTTATCGCTGCCGAGCAGGGTGAAATTCGCCTCTTCAGCGATAAGAAAAGAGCCGCTTTCGGGATACACGCTCAATTGGTTCAGCGATTCCTTCAGCTTTGCCGTATCAAGCTCGATCTGAACGATGAAGAGCGGCTCTTCTCCCTTCTTCCCGCCGTACTTGGAGGCGCTAAGATGAAGCGAATCGCCCTGCCTAATCAAACGTTTGGCTCCGCTTCGTTCCGACAAAGCCCGAATTTGGTCATACCTTCCTTGCTCCAGATCGTKAACGGCATTGCCGAACGATAACGTTTTGCCAATCGAGGGGATATGAACGTATATATCCTTCATATACGCGCTGCTGTTCCTAATGGAAGTGAGCCGATGAACCAAATAGTCCATGCTCTCCTTCTTTTCGACGCTGTCCATCATCTCCCACGTTACCGCGACCTTCGTAAGCTCTCCCTCCTGCAGCATATCGAACTGCTGGACCTCCAGCCATTCAACCTCGCGGTTCATGTCATCGAGATAAGAGGACAACTGCGCCAAGGTGTTCCTTGAGATGTCCTGGCTTGCGTTGGTATAGCTCCAATTATACAAATAAACGCCTAATATAATGATGGGCAGAATGACAACGAGATGCATGATGACAAGCCTAAGAAACAAGGCGTGGCGCATGGAATTGACAGGTATCTTGAGCAATCTTACACAACTCCTCGCAAGCAGCTTAGTCCGCGCAGTGAATAGGTGAAGGGAGCGAACGAAGCCTAGTGCTTACTGCGTCTTTCGGCCCTTCTCCGCGTACCATTCGTTAACCTCGGTCGTCATCTCCGTCCCGCCTAACCGATGCCACTCCTCGACGAAAAGGTCGAATTCCTCGATTGGCCGTCCGAGAATAATGTTAATGAACGTTTTGTTTTTCAACTCGTCCAAGATCGATTGCTTCTGGATGATCGCTTCCGTCGGAACGCCTACGAAGCTCTCGAACAACAGTTGATTGTTTTTTTCATATTGTCTGAATATCGAGAACGCTCCCTTCGGACCATAGGTACGTTCCCAGCCCCATCCGGTTATGTCGTTTCTCGTCCGATAAACATCGATGTTTTTCTGAATCGCTTTGGCTTCATCATGGAGAACGGCTTCGTCTTCCGTCGCCCGGAACTCCTCTAATTGCAGAAAAGCTTCATAATTTTTTCGCAGAGGGGCCGGAGTAACGGGCGAGAGCTGCCAAGCCGGGTATGGGGTGCTATAGTACGTTTCATATTCGGCCGTAACGCCCCAATTTTTCTCCAGATGCAAATTGATCATTTTCACGATCGCTTCGGGATGCTGGACGCCCTTCTTGACGGCCAAAAATTGATTAGTCGCAAATCGGAGCGGTACTTTGGCAGGCTCGCCCGTTGCCGACACGATCGGGTATGGCTGCCAGTCCGCAGCTGCGTCTTTCTCATAACTTGATTGAACGGTGAAGGAGCCCCATTGCTCGCCGTACATGATGCCTATCTTCCCTTCCGCGATCAACGTCTTTTCTTTGCGGCCGTCCTTCAAGCCGAATTCCGGATCGATCTGACCGCTACGGTACATGCCTTGAAGCACGGTTAGCGCTTGCTTCACTTCAGGCTGTACGGCTCCATTAATGAGCTTGCCGGTATCGTCCTCGAGCCAAATATTCGGATATGCGCCGTAACCGGCCATAAAGTCCAACGCACCCATGACGGGATCCCATAAATATTGCGTCAGCGCCAGCCCGTACGTATCATCCTTGCCGTTGCCGTCAGGATCGTTCTCTGTAAACGCTTTCGAAATCGAGAGCAGGTCGTTCATCGTCTTCGGAGGCTTAAGCTTAAGCCGATCCAGCCAATCGGTTCGTATCCACAAAAATTGGGCAGCCTCAATCGATGCCGCTGTTTCCGGAATAGCCATCAGCTTTCCGTCTATCGTTGCCGCTTCGAACGGTCCGGTTCCTTCCTGACTTAGCACGTCCTTGGTGAACGGCGCCGCATACTTGTCATACACGTCGGTCAAATCCTGAATTAAACCTTCGTTCGCGAGCTGCCGCAGCTGCTGCGCATTCACTCTTACGATATCGGGAATATTGCCCGATGCCAATGCCGAGCCTAACTTCTGATGATAGAGATCGTCTTTGGCCGTCCATTCGTATTTTACCCGAATGCCCAGCACATCCTCGTAAAGCCGGCTCCAACGATTATCCTCGAGAGTCTCTCCCGGAAAATGGCTGATCAAGTCGCCGAAATCTTCATTTATATTCCSAACGAGCGTAATCTCGATCGGAGGAATGTATTTGGTTAAGCCCGGATCCGAATAGATCGCTTCTTCCACGCCTCTCTTATCCGGCTCCTCAGTCGGGCGCTGATGCTCGCATGCCGCAATCGTCTGCACAAACATTAATACGGCAAGCATAATTGCAGCCTTGTTCCCTATTCGCTTCGGCACGATTACAACCCCATTTCGCGGCAACGCAATATTTATGCATAATTATCATTCTCCCTGATTAGCAGCAAAAAAATCAAGGTGCAATTATTGATAATGTTATCAATTATTTACTTCGAGTTAAGATAGGAGCTTGTGTAAAATGGAATCTGATTGCCGACCGCACACAAAAAAACACGCCGTGTATTGGCGTGTTTGAATGGCCCTCGTCATTCTGATAATGCTGCATTATTTAGAGCTTCGGTCTTCCAACGCCCATTCCAGCGCTTCTCCAATCCGATCGTTCCAGAAGTCCCAGGTATGAGCGCCCGCGGTTTCCTTATAAGTATGTTCGATCCCTTCGTCTTTCAAATAGTGATGGAATCGCTGATTGACATCGAGCAGAAAATCTTCAGTCCCGCAAGCCATATAAATATGAGGCATGTTCCCTTTGCCTTGCTYCAACCGACGAACTAGCTCCTCGGGATCCTTATCGCTGCCAAGCAGGGAGCTGAGGTCTCCAAATACACTTCTGTAATATCCGTAACCCGCGATGCCATTATGATAACCTGGCTGAATGTTCGCGATTTTGTACGGTATAAGTGCCGATGATAAGGCGATGATCCCGCCGAAGCGATCCGCGTAATGGAGTCCATTGCGAATGGCCCCGTATCCGCCCATAGAAAACCCGCCTATGAATGTGTCTGAGCGTTCTTGTGAGATGGGAAATGCTCGCCTTGTAAATTCCACAAGCTCTCGTCCGACATATTCGCCAAACCTCATTTCACTTTCTTCGTCGTCCAAATAAAACCGGTTTTCTCCGGCGGGCATAAATACCGCAATGCGATGCCGGTCCGATAGCTCTCGAATGCGCGAAAAGCTGATCCAGTCCGTATGGCTGCCGCAATAGCCGTGAAGCAGATACAGCGCCTTAAGAGGCACATTGGCCGCGTCTTCTCGCCCGGGGGAAACTGGTTGATCGAGCGGCAGCAGAGCATTAAAAGTTACCTCCCTCTTCAAGCATTCCGAAAAAAAGCTGATTTGCATCGTGGCCATGTAATCATCTCTCCATTTCTTTCGTTCTTCTACTATGAACAACTATACTTTGACGGGTTTTTGGTGTGGCCGGTTTGCACTAAGATGAGTTAATCTATCTAAAGCTCCTTATATCAAAATGAAAGGATATGGGTACAGCCTATGAAATCAACTCCCTTCTATCATTCAGCTATCCGTAATCATTTGATTTGTACCTGCAGTGGTTATAAGCCCCCCAATCTGCATAAGTGGGGACCGGGTGTACGCGATATTTATGCTTTGCATTACATTGTAAGCGGTAAAGGGATTTTGGAGACGAGAGATACTGCTTTTGCATTAAAGGCGGGGGAGAGTTTTATTATTTTTCCACACACGGAAGTCTATTATTACCCGGATAAGCACGACCCGTGGGAGTATGTTTGGACCGAGTTCAAAGGTGATGAAGCGCAGCGACTAGTGGCCTTGGCTGGTCTTGGACCAGAAAAACCAGTGGTCTCTAAATCTCCCGACAATCTGGAGCCTTATTTTCACATCCTCGGAAATACCAATGCGCAGCCATTCGACAAGATACGTTCTGATGCCAAGCTTCGTCTGCTGCTGTCTTACTACATGGAATATTACCCAAAGGAAGCGAGCATTCGTTCGAACGATTATGTAGAAACTGCGAAACAATATATTGAGAATAACTATTGGAAAACGACGATTACGGTCACGGATATTGTGAATGTCGTAAACATTGAGAGAAGCTACCTGTTCCGCCTGTTCAAAGATGCTACCGGCATGTCCGTATCCAACTATCTCACAGCCTGTAGAATCCAGCGCGCCGGTGAACTATTGAAGGTGTCCAACTTGTCTATCAAATCTATCGCCTGCTCCGTAGGCTATAGAGACCCGCTGTATTTCTCGAAAGTGTTCAAAAAAGCAACGTCATTTACACCTTCGGAATACATGACGTTGCTTTAGACTGCTATAACAGGTAGTTAACGAAACAGGATACAATTGCCTGATTCTCTATAATATTTAATCAATTTGACGATAGGCTCGCGACCACATTCCAGCTTTTGGCCCAGGCAATCGATGCATAAATAATCCTGTGCCGTTCTAGAGACAAGCTTCAAGT
The DNA here is from genome assembly GCF_052115185.1 of Paenibacillus sp. 2TAB19. Classification (NCBI taxonomy): domain Bacteria; kingdom Bacillati; phylum Bacillota; class Bacilli; order Caryophanales; family Paenibacillaceae; genus Paenibacillus; species Paenibacillus sp. 2TAB19. The sequence continues at coordinate 29,502 of NZ_JBFRGE010000019.1, forward strand.
AGATGGCCACGTCGTCTGCCATTAGAGGGATCTGGCATGTTCTGCACAGTCTGTTGTTGAGCATTTACTTTACCAGCTTTGCACGTACAACTAAACAATCATGCGCCGGCACCACAGGAGCGTATCGTTCTTTATATACCCCTAGTTCCTTATGCTCCCAACAGTCATACAGAGACAACGAATATCCGGCGGCATAGGGGAGTCCGATATCCCAGAACTGCAGCGACAATTCTCTCTGACTGTCGCTCAGGTTATAAAAGCCAATCGCCAGATCGCCGTCAGACAGCACTTTCACCAGCATAAAGACATCGTTCGTGTGGAACCATTGCGGCTCCGGTTTAATGCGGTAAGCACCGCGGCCTTCTCTATCTTGATTGATTGCGATGAGATCATGGTTCATTAAGATATCCTTTGTAGCCGGAGTTGCCTTTCGGATGTCGCAGCCGATCATAAGCGGAGACCCCATCATGCTCCATAACGAAAAATGCGTTTTGTACTCCGTGTCGCTGCAGCCCCCAATCTTGCTGCCAATAAAATCATTATTGCTGCCGCCATACATACCGACAACCAGCATATCCATATCGTTGTGACAATAGGAGCCTGTATAGCATTGTTTATCCAACTGCGATAACGTCAGGTTTTTGATCGAATCCCAATGATCCTGGATATCCCCGGTGGATCGATACATATGAGCGCCCGATTCGCGGATCCACTKGTATACATGATCTTCCCCCCAATTGCAGGCGGAGAATAAGATGTCCCTTCCGCAGTTTCTCAGAGCGATACTCATACGCTTATACAGCAGCTCTCCCGAAATATGGCGCGGCTTGAAGCAGTAATCGTATTTCAAATAATCAACGCCCCACTCCGCAAATAACTGAGCATCCTGAAATTCATGTTCAAAGCTGCCTGGATATCCTGCGCATGTGTGGGTGCCAACGCATGAATACATGCCGAACTTTAGTCCTTTGGCATGAATATAGTCTGCAAGAGCCTTCATACCGCTAGGAAATTTGACAGGATCGACTACCAGGTTTCCGTTCTGATCCCGCTCCTTCAAGCTCCAACAGTCATCAATTACAATATATTCGTAGCCGGCATCCTTGTATCCCTCCGACACAAAGATGTCCGCAACATCCCGAATCAACTGCTCATTAATGTCCCAAGTGAATGTGTTCCATGAATTCCACCCTAAGGCGGGCGTCAGCCCCAATTGCTTATGATTGTCCATTATGAATATTCATCCTTTCGCTAGACCTGATAGGGTACAGCACCCTCATATCAGTGTACTTGGCAAATGTGTTTTCCTATTCAAATTACATCATAAACGCGATTTTCCAGCCTATAGCTTTACGTTGCTTTTTTATGGATAATTGTTGTTTCGTATAAGAAACACCTATCATTTGACTGGTTGTAAACGCTTCATTTGCCATTATGATAGGGTAAAGGAGGCGAAGCCGTTTGGAGGAGCTTGAATATCACCTTCACCTTGTACCCCATATTTTTCTGTTTGTAGACCGCAGATGTTATCCGGATTGGAAGATTCAGAAGACGACAATCGACTTTCATGATCTCACGTTTGTAGTTGACGGCAGGGCCGATTACTACATTAACGGCGAGAAGTTCGCTGTCGAAGCGGGTGATCTTATATACGTCCCGGAGGGCAGCATTCGTGAAGCCAATACCTTTTGGGGTTGTCCTATGAAAGCATATCCGTTTAATTTCTTTTGGGCAGACCCCCATAATCATGTCCGTCTTCCTTTTGAAGTCGTAACCAAAAATGTGATTACCAAAGAAATTCTAGGCTACATTCGTGAATTCAACCAGGTGTGGATGAGCAAGCAACCCTTTTATATGATTCAAGCTCGGGCATTGTTCGAACTTATTCTCCATCGGCTTCTTAGCAACTTTAATCGCCGATCGTCACCTGGAATGGATCCTCGGATAAAGAAATTAACCACCTTCATCGCCGAGCATTATTCGGAAGACATCACGATTAACGATTGGGCGGAAAGGCTAAACCTTCACCCCGCCTACATAGGGAAATTATTCAAAGATAACACAGGTACAAGCTATAAAAAATATTTGCACCGCATCCGCATCAACAACGCCGAGGCCATGCTGTCCTTAGGCGACTTTACGGTAACGGAAGCAGCCGAACGCTGCGGCTTTCACGATATATCCTATTTCAGCAAAGTGTTCAAGGAAACGAAAGGATATCCTCCATCAGCGGCTAAGAAGCTTTGARATCAAATACAGTCCCCCTAATATTCGCMTATTAGAGGGACTGCTGAACTGCTTATTAACGGTTATTTTTGCCAAACCTCATCTATGGCTGCCTGGAACGGCTCTTTATATTTCTCGACGACGGTCGATACCGAGATGCCCTCCAATAATTCACCTATGAATTCGTAATAAGGCATCGTTGGATATCCATTAACTTCTTCGACGATTCTGATGCTCTCTCCGGCAACCTTCGCATTATTGAGATCGTCCTCGTTGCTGAACAACGTTTCGAATCTCGATTGCTTCGGATAATCATAAATGGATTCAATATCGTTAATCTTCTCGTAAATGTAGACAAGCTGTTCCGGATTCTCGACTGCGCTAGGAATGGTCAAATAGTTCGGAATCGTATTGAAAGATTGATATTGCGTAGCGCTCGGTCCTTTAGGGAATGGGAGGAAGCCGATGTCGATGTCCGGCATATCCTTCTTCAGATTCTCCATTTCATAATCGGCGCTTGCGAACATCAGAGTGTTGCCTTGACGGAAAAATTGTCCCGGTTCAGTCCAATCTCCGCCTTCAGTAGGTCTTCCGACGCTCTCGGTTGCAAGCCGCGACAAGAAATGCAATGCTTCCAGCGTTTTCGGATCCTCGAGATTCTGTTTATCCTCGGCTATCAGATTCGCTTCGTTCGCAGCCAGGGCTTGGACAAGAATCGAAGCGCCGGCTAGCCCCCACGTATCGAGTTTGCCGTCATTATTCGTATCCTTGTTTGCTTCTTTCGCGACTTGAATAAAAGTGTCCCAATTCCAATTTTCTTCGTTCACATATTGCTGCAGCGGCTTCATGCCCAGTTGGTTCATTAACGTGCGGTTGTAGAAAACGCCTTGCGAAGCGCCGTTGATGCCTGCCCTGAATCCATAGCCTCTTCCTTCGAACAATGCATATTCATTCGTATATTGCTGAATAAATACTTTTTCGTTTTTCGTAAACTCATCTACCGGCGTGAACATGCCCTGCTTGACCAGTCCCGGAATCATCCATGGTCTAGCTACGCGGATAATATCGCCAAGCGGCTCTCCCGCTAACAAGGAAGCCGATACTTTTTGCTGAAACTCGCCATAATCGACTACGACATATTCGATTTTAAAATTATGCTTCTTCATTAAGGCATCCAAATTTTCTTTCATCTTGATATTGTCCGGGTTATCTTCTTTAATCGACTCATCGTACCAGGATACCCATTTGATCGTACGTCCGCCCATATCGAAATCCATTTCGGGAGTACCGGTAACTTCCTCTTCTCCGGTAGACTCGTCGCCTCCGCTTTCCGTTGCATTCGTTGGAGCCGTTGTGCCTTCAACATGATTTCCGGTATCGTTACCGTTATTGCCTCCGTTTGATCCACTGCTGCATGCTGCCATAAGAACCAAGATTAGACTACAGAACAGCAGCATTGTTTTACGCTTCCACATGCCATTTCCCCCTTAGCCATTGGTCATACCCTAATTATGCAGCGCTTTCAAAAGAATGAATTCATGAGGCAGCCGCTACATGGATAATGATAGTACTCCCAATGATCACGAACCATAGAGGAATTAGAAATGATTTGTAACTTTTAAAGATTATAAAAGCATCACCCGTATAAGTGATGCTCAGATTGTCGCTTGCGTTTATCTAAAAACAAGCTGTGAAAAATGGTATAAATCGTTTTTCCATACCGGCCAATCATGCCCGCCGCTCTCCTCGTACCAAATATGTGGCACATTATTAAGTTCCAAATAAGCATGAGTCCGATCGCTGACATGCTTAAGAGTGTCCAGAAGCCCGCATGACAGCCAGAGCAGACTAAGCTTAGACGACGCTTCTTCCGGATTCGGGACAAGCAGCTCGGGCTCCTTCGTGTTAGGTGCGGAAGAAAAACCGCCAATCCAGGCGAATCGATCCAGATTGGCTAAGCCGATATTGAGCGATTGCCCTCCTCCCATCGATAAGCCGGCCAGAGCACGAGTCTCTCTACCTATCTGAACCGAGTAGTTGGACTCTACATAAGGAATGAGATCATGCAGCAAATCAAGTTMAAAGTCTTCGAACGCCTTTAATTTGTTCGGGTCGAATAGATTTCCTTCCGCCCGGTCGTTCGCCATGGCACGACCGTTGGGCAATACCACAATCATGGGCGCAAGCTTGCGTTCCGCATACAAATTATCAAGGATCACCTGCGGCCCCGCATGTTTGTACCATTCCGACTCGTCGCCGCCGATGCCGTGCAATAGATAAAGAACGTTATAGCTTAAATCTTCGGAATAACCGGGAGGGAGGTAAATCATCGCTTTGCGCTTGCAGCCTACCGTCGTCGAGAAATATTCAATCGATTCTATTTTGCCTCGGGCAATGTCTTCCTTGTTCTGGTCAAACCCTAGCGGAGCGGCATTTCTAATCGAATCATAGTCAATCGAACTCATCGTGTTTCGTTCCCCTTCCTAATGACACTTGATTAACTGTCGACAAGTATAAACCTTTCCACACTGAGCAAACAACCTGTCAATGGATACTTCTCACTCGTACGCCAAAGATAGAGTTAGAAGGGGCATAATGCCATAATTAGACAGGTTGTCGACGTTAACTCCCGAATAGTACACTCGTTTTTGCAAGCGCATACATTTCATTCTTATAACCCCCCATCTCTCCTATCCGCTTCGCCCTCCCGTTGTACTACCATGAATTTACATATACCAAACAAAAAAAGGAGATGAGTATTAATGATCAAGAAGAAAGTCAGCTTAGCAGTAAAGCTTCTGTTGCTTATGGCGCTAGTGATATCGCCAATGCTGCTGAGCGGCAAGAAAGCAGAGGCGTGGGTCGGCATGCCGATGTCCAAACTCCATGTAAGCGGCAACCAGTTGGTGAACAGCAGCGGACAGCCCGTGCTGCTGAGCGGGTGGCATCAACCCTCTGGCGCTTACTGGACGTACCAGAACAGCAATTACTACCTGAATCAGAATGGCGGGAATCGGCATGCGGCCATCTTGGCGTATTTGAAGGATATTACCGACACCTTTACGAGCACCTCGGCCAAATACGGCAACAATCACGGGTGGTACATGAATCAAGTACGTCTATTCATTGACCGGGAAGACATGGGCGACGTTGCGGCGGGCACATACAATTTTGCCGGACTGCAGGCCGTTACTCAGAACGTTATCATTCCATATATCAACTACGCCAAGACCAAAGGCTTGTATGTCACGCTCGGCCTTGATTTCACTTTAAGCAACAACCAAGCAACAACGCCGGACAATCTCGCCAAGTTCAATCAGATTTGGGGTTACCTCGCTGATCAGCCGGGCATAAAGAGCGCGGATAACGTGATGTTCGAGCTCGTTAACGAGCCGGTACTATCCGACGTCAACGGCGTTTGGGGCGGTCATCCATCCCAATCCAACTTCGTTGCGTACTGGAACTCGCTCAAAAATTTCCAAAATTCCATGATCTCCACGATTCGCGGCAAAGGTGCGGATAACGTCATATGGGCGTCCGGACTTGGTTGGGATCAATACTATCAGCTGTGCGCTGCATACCCGCTGACGGATCCGCTCAATAATGTCGGTTATTCGGTCCATTGGTACCCGGGCTACGGAGCCAATGACAATTACACGACTTTGCAGCAGCAATGGGACACCAATATCAAGCCATGCGCCGATAATTATCCAATCAATATTACGGAGACAACCTGGTTCAAGACCCAGGCGGGAGACTCCTCCTATTGGGATCTGTTCAACGGCTCGAATGCGGGCTTCGGCAAAAATACCAAAGCGATCTTTACGGCCGCGGGAAATGTGAGCATTGCCGTCCATATGAACGGATTTTTGCTGGATCCCGGCACGCGAAGCTCATTCGCAGACCCGACAGGCGGTTTAATGTATGATGGCAATACGGCCAGAGATGGCATGGCCCGCTTTATTTTCGAATGGTACTATGAACGCGCGCAGTTTAATCCTTGGAATGGCATATGGAACGGAGTCACGAATGGAGCGACTTACAAGCTCGTCAACCGTGCTTCGGGTAAAATACTCGAGGTTCCGGGCGGGCAGAACACGAGCGCGCTGCAACTTCAACAATGGACGGATAATAATGCGAACGCGCAGCGCTGGGTCGTTACGGATCAAGGCACCTACAATAACTATTACGAATTGCGAAGCGTTAGTTCCTCCGATAACAAGGTCATGGATGTTCGTAACGGAACGAAAAACAACGGGGAAGCGATTCAACTTATGCAGGATCTCTCCAATACCGCGCAGCAGTTCCGATTGATCAAAATGAGCAACGGCTATTGGAGCATTCTGAACGTGAATAGCAACAAAGCGGTCGAGGTTGTCGGATCCTCCACGGCCGATGGAGCGAAGATTCAGCAAAATCTGTACCGCGGCGATCTCAATCAGCAATGGCAGCTGGTTCAAATTAATTAGAGATAGCGAGTGCACTGGGCTGTCTCTGTATGGCCATTAAACGCAGTAAAACCGCAATTCATGATRAATTGCGGTTTTTTTGTTGCAATTAATCGGAACTCTTTACTCGCACAACACCCTCTCGCTCGAGAAGCTCCAGGAAGATCGGCCGCTCGTCTGGCGTCCGGTTCGGCGCGTGTATCGTTAGCATTTGACGGCCATCGAAAGCGTGGAACACCATGCCGTGTCCGCCGTCGCTCTTGAACAACGGTTCCGTCTGCTGTACCCAAGGACCAGCCACTTGGCCCGATTCCGATTGCGCCACGCCCAAGGCGTACTGGTTGTCGATAAAGCTTGCCCACAGCATATAGAGATGACCTTCCTCGCCTCTGAAGAGATAAGGGCCGTCCGTCACATAGTTGGCTGTATCCGCATAACGGGGCGATACGTAAGGTGTTGCCCACTTAGCTTCCGAAGCGCGGAATAGCAAGACTGGCTCCGAAGCCGCGGCTCTAAGATCGCTGCTCAACCGTATCGCGCAAACCTCGCCGTCGCCCACCTGCTGCCATTCATGGCAGAAGACCATCCACGGCACGCCGTCTTCATCCACGAACAAGCTGCCGTCGAGCGAGCTCCAGCCAGCGGGGGTCAGRGGCCCGTCGCTATGGGGAATGAACGGCCCGAGCGGCTGATCGGCCGCAAGCACCGCGGTGCCAAGCAGAGCGTTGTCCCTTCTGCGGAACGTGGCGAACATATAATACCGCTCGCCGTAAGCGTACACTTCCGGCGCCCAGAAGTTCGTATCCGAGAAGAAATCCTCCTCGGGACGGAATACCGGATGCGGTCCTTCCCAAGAAAGCAAATCCTCGCTCACATAGGCATCGAAGCCCGTTCCTGCACCCCATATATTTTTATCCGTGCTTCCGAACAGATAGTATTTGCCTTCCACCGGCATCGCCAGCACGAATGGATCGCGTATTTGAATATCCTTGCATTCCAGCGTCATCTTAAGCTCCCCTTTGCGAATTAACGGTAAGTAGGCGGAACGATGCCGATTCCAGGCTCTTCCGCCCTGAACCGGCTTCCCACGAGAACGACTTGCTCATTGCCGGAAACGCTGAACGGGATATTCGAGCCGCCCCATTCGATCATCCCTTCGACCTTCCTCGGAGTCATGCCGATTAGACCAAGCAGCTTGCCGCTTCGATCGGTAATGACGCGTATACCGCTCGGGAATGCGATCCAGCGCTCGCCGTTTCGGTAGATAACCGATTCGCCCTCCCCGTTAAGCAGCTCGAAGACGTTCTCCGCCACCGTTCGGCTGTAAGCGGTATCGCCTGTCGGCTCTTCGCCATGATCCATCGCATAAGGACGAAGACCCGTGAACCACAGCTCGCCTGTTGGGCGAGGCATGATGCCGCATAGCCGCTCCACATAATCAAGCACGCATAGAATCGAAGGCGAATACGCTTCGRTGAAGCCCTCTTCCCCCGTCCACGGACTAACGGCTTGCGCGAAACGGGTAAATCCGGTTGCGGCCGACAGGATCGACTGCAGCACCCAGGTCAGCTCGACGTGGCGGCCATGATGTTCGAATGCATGCGGCGCGCGAATCAGGCTAAGGAAATTGGATGGCCCCGCCCAGCTGTTATAGCTGGAGAAAGGATCGAACCGTGGATCGTCCATCGCCAGCGACGTAAACGGATATTTAGCGAAAAACTTGCGCGTATTGAGCAAATAACGACGCAGCATCGAATCAAAAAACGGCCGATCGCCGACCTCGCATGCCATAACTCGCAGAAGCACATCGGACTGCACGCGCACGAACTGTCCATTCTGGTCTCTATCGTAGAAGAAATGATCCGTTTCATCGAAGCAATACCGGTACAAGCTATCCAGCGATTGCTCCGCCTTCGCTCTCCATTCCTCGCCCGACTCTCCCAGCTCCTCGGCCATCCGCGCCAAATACAGCCTTTGGCAGTAAACGTTGGCGGTAAGATCGGGAGCTAGAAACGGCAAGATCGGCGAGTCCGGATTGACCCGCGTCGCATCGCCGAGATGCGGCGTATCCGGCACATGCCAGAACCTGGGCGATAGATCATGTCCGGTATCAAAAGCGCTGAAAGCCTCCACGCAGCCAGTACCGAACGTATCGCGATATCTCACAAGCCATTCGTCATATCGGGTCATTGCCCCGTACATCGTCTTCAGAAATGACTTATCCCGGCCTTGCAGGGAATAGTGGTTCCAGACGGACCTGGCGAGCGGCGTGACGAGCTGGATTTGCCTATAGGAGGGGCCATGCTCCGTTATTTTATACGGAAGCATCCCATCCTCCCTTTGATGCTTGGCGAACGACAAATACGTCTCTTCGGATACCGAAGGCACGAAGCGCGAGAGCAGCTCGGCGTTAATCGTGCCGGTGCTCTCCAGCCAACAGCCGAGGTAAATGCCGCCTTCGTGCAAGATCGGCTTCTCTCCGCCCGTCGGCACGATGCAAGCAAGCAGCGAGCGCAAAGCGGCATAATAAACCTGCTCAAGCCGGCCTTGCGAGGACGCGAATTTCACCCCTGCCCGCTTCCATTCCGCGATAACGCTGCCATCGGATTCCTTGATCGGCTCGCCGATCCGTTCATCAACGGACAAGCTCCTTAATTTGTCCAGCAACATCGATTCACTCATCTTAGATCGTCTCCTTCGCGTATGCATAGCGAAACGAGCTGCCGCATGGGCAGCCCGTCTTACCGGTTACTCCTGATTGTTGTTGAAAATTTTCACCGTACCGTTATAGAACGACTTGACCGCTTCCTCCACGCTCTTGCGGCCGAAACCGATTTCGTACATGGTCGATTCCGCGAGCTTCGAATACTCCGTGTTCCCCGGAGGATTGTAGCTGACCGCGAACGGCTCGGTTTCCGTTGCTTTGGATACGCGGCTCGTGTAATCGTAGACGATTTTGTCGGCATCGCTAGCTTCTCCTTCGAGCAAAGCGCGGTTGGCTGCGGTTACGGGCACGCCGCGGTCGCTGCGGAGGATCTTCGCTACTTCCGGATCGTTAATGAAGAAGCTCATCAGCTGCGCTACCTCTTTCGGATGCTTAGTCTTCGCATACCCCGACAAGCCTTGGCTGGATTCGAAGACGACGCCGGTACCTTTGTCGCCGCGAGGCAGCTGCACCATAATGAGTTCATCCTGGGTCAAGCTTTGATGCGCGGCGAATTGGTTGGAAGGAATGAGACTCATCGCGACTTTGCCTGTAATGATCAATGATTTGCTCGTATCTCCTGGCGGATTAGACACTTGCAGCTCAGCCGGTACAACGCCGCCGGCTTTCGAAGTAACATCCCAATACTGGAACCATTTAAGCGCATCCGCCTCTTCGAAGCCCAATGTGCTATTGGCCATATCGTATAACTGCTTACCAGATTGCTTCAATCCGATGTCCATGCCATCGACGGTCAAGTTGTATGTTCCATAAAAGCCGCTGCCGAGTTTATCGGAAATTTGTTTGCTGATCGCCGCATATTCTTCCCAGTTCCAGCCGTCCTGCGGAACGGGAATGCCGGCACGCTCGAACATCGATTTGTTCACGATAACGCCGCGCGCGTTCGCCCCTGCAGAGATATGGACGAGCTTATCGCTCAGCGTACCGTATTGGACCATCGTCTGATCCATATCCGACAAATCCAGCTCTTGCCCAACGTACGGCGTCAAATCCAGCAGCACGTCCTTAATCGCATAGTCCACGACGTTGCCGCCGAGGAAGAAAACGTCCGGCGCCGTACCCGAGGCCAGCTGCGTGTTCAGCTTGTCGAAGTAACCGGTAGAAGGAGAAAACTCGCCGACGATCTTAATATTCGGATGCTTGTCTTCGAACAGCTTAAGCGCTTGGTTCGTAATGTCCGCCCGCTTCTGGTCCCCCCACCACATGACGCGAAGCTCGACTTGCTCGTCGCCACCGGTCGAAGTTCCTGTCCCGTTATCCTTCGTATTGCCGGAGTTCGAAGCGCCCGGGCTTCCGGTTCCGCCCGAGCAAGCGGTTAGCGCAACCATCATTAAAGCCAATATGCCGATCCATACGCTCTTTCTCTTCATTCTAACCAACCTCCCGATTTTTGTTGAATCCGTTTACATGACTAAGGTTAATCGCAAAGCGTCCATCTTGGAATTTGATTTCTTTAGGTCATCGCTTGTCTTTTTTTCGGGTTGCGTACGATCGATAGCCGATTTATTTCAAACCGGTCGTCGCGATGCCCTCCATGAAGTACCGCTGGAAGATCAAGAAGATAAGCGTAATCGGCACGAGGGACAAAGTTGACATCGCAAGCAGCGCACCCCAGTCGGATTGGCCGGAAGGATCGAACAATGAACGAATGCCCAGCTGTACCGTAAACAATTTAATGTCGCTCAGATAGATCATTTGGCTGAAGAAATCGTCCCACGACCAAATAAATGTGAAGATGGCCGCGGAGATTAGCGCCGGCGTAAGCAGCGGCATGATGATCTTGAAGTAGATTTGGCGCTGGCTGCAGCCGTCGATCGTCGCGCTCTCGTCAAGCTCTCTCGGAATGCCGCGTATGAACTGCACCATCATGAGAATGAAGAATGAATCATGCGCCAGCCACTTCGGCAGAACGAGCGGAAAGTACGTATTGATCCAATGCAGCTCGTTATAAATAATGTATTGCGGGATGAGCGTGACATGGTAAGGCAGYATGATCGTAACGAGCATCAGCGCAAACCATACCTTCTGAAATTTAAAGCTCAACCGCCCGAATGCAAACGCCGCGAAAGAACATGTGACGACATTGCCAAGGACGCTAAGCACCGAAATCATCCAAGAGTTCGCGAAAAAGGTTCCGAATGAAACGTCCTGCAGACCTTGCCAGCCATTGCGGTAATTGTCTAGCGTAAATTCCTTCGGCCACAGACCGGTTTGCGTGAATATCATGTCGTTCGGCTTAAAGGAGCTGCTGATCAGCCAAAGCACGGGGTATAGCATGGCAATACCAAAGAGGATGATCAGCATGTGTTTCGAGAGTCCTATTGCTTTCATCTGCATCTGCTTCATCTCCCATCCTTGCTATCGCCATAGAATACCCAAAATTTGGACGTCATAAATACGATCGCCGTGAAGCCCCCAACGATAAGCACCATGATCCATGCAAGCGCGGAAGCATAGCCCATCTCGAAGAACGAGAAGCCTTTCATGTACAGGTACAGCGTATAGAACATCGTTGCGTCGAGAGGTCCGCCTCGTCCGTCGCCGATTACGAAGGCTGGCGTGAACGCCTGGAATGAATTGATGATGCTCATGACCAGGTTGAAGAAAATGACCGGCGTCAGCATCGGCAACGTAATGCGGAAGAAGCTTCGCGCTTTGCCGGCGCCGTCTACCTGAGCAGCCTCGTACAGATCGGCCGGAATTTGCTTCAGGCCGGCTAGAAAGATGACCATCGCCGATCCGAACTGCCATATCGATAATGTAATGATCGTATAGACGATGTAGTCCGGATGCGAGATCCATGAAGGTCCTTCGATGCCGAACCAGCCCAGGAAACGGTTAACCAGTCCGCTGCCGTCGAAGATCTGCCTCCAGACGATCGCAATCGCAACGCTGCCGCCAAGCAACGAAGGCACATAATACACGGTGCGGTAAATGCCCAGCGCCTTAATGCCTTTGTTAAGCGCCATCGCCACGAGCAGCGCGAACGCGAGCCGGAGCGGCACGGATAGAAACACGTATTTGAAGGTAAGCCACAAGGAGTTCGTGAACGTTTGGTCATCGGTAAAAATCGTCACATAGTTGGACAACCCGACCCACTTCGGTGCGGTAAGCAAGTTGTATTTCGTTAGGGACAAATAGAGCGAGCCTAACATGGGACCGAGCGTAAGGCAGAAAAAACCGATCAGCCACGGCAATAAAAATCCGTAAGCGGTCAGGTTATGCTGCTGTGGTTTTATTTTTCGCGTAGCTCGCATGGAAGCGGCCTCCTTTCCTGTTGTACGCCCATTATAGGCGACGGAAGAAGGCCGATGAATGCTATTTATTCGGGATGTCGCTATCGATTTTTACAGATGCCGCGTTTCTTTGCCGGTACTCCGAAGGACTTGTCCCGAACATCCGCTTGAACCTGGAGCTGAAGTAGCTGGCATTGGAGAAACCCGTCAGCTCCGCAATGTCCCACAACCCAAGAGCGGTGTCCTCCAGCAGGCGAACGGCGTGCGCCATGCGCGTTTCGTTCAAATACTGGATGAACGTCTTCCCTACTTTGTTTTTGAACATTTCCGAGAAATAAGACGGGTTGTAATTGAACTTCTCCGCAATCATCGTCAAATTCAGGTCGTACATATAATTTTCTTCGATAAAATGGCACGCAGCCTCGATGAATCTGGTTTCCTCGCCTCCCGATTCATCGGCCGATAGCCGAATGACTTTGTCGGCAATCCGGCTAAGGAAACGAAGCGCCTTGTCCGGCGTGTCCAAGCTTAGCACCATGTCGGGTCTTAGCCATAGCTGCTCGTCCGCTTCGAGAGAGAGCCCCGCTTCGCCGGCGATCGGCTCGAGCATGAGATACAGCTGGAATACCGTCTTCACAAAGGCCGGCTGCGAGGATCGGAAAGCTTCCTCAAGCTCCCGTCCGACCTCACGCTTGAACGTCTCCATTTCTCCTCGAACCACATACCTCTCAATGAGCTTTACGGTATTTTCCGATAGCAGGCTTTGGCCGGATGCTGACTTGGCGTCCAACTGCTTGATCGTATCGGGCATATTCCAAGCTGCGAGAGCAGACAAGAATCCGCTCTTCCAGCTCTCGAAGCCCGTCACGGGCTGGCCTTCGCCAAGCTTGATTTCAAAATCCATAAACGCCGCAACGTTATCCCGAAGCGCCTGCGAGATGGAAGCAAGCACCCCATCCTCGGCCGCAACGGCAAAAAACATGAAGCCGGGGTACATCGCTTCCCGAAAGGCATGAACACGGCCTTCGAACTGGTCGGCGATCTCGCGGCACAGAATATCAAAGGGCAAACGAAACTTGTCGGGCGTACGCGCCTGTTCTCCATCCGATGCCAGCTTAGGCCGCAAGCCTGCCGCCATGAACCGCACCTCGCGCGTATGCCACGAATCGAGCTCGAATAATCGCGAGCGATGCCGCATGAAGCTGTCCAGCTCCGGCTGTTCTTTGACGAGCTGTACGATGTAATGCTCCTTCATTTCTTTGTAATATTGCGATAGGCGCCAACGAGTCACCGATTCCTGATCCTGGCTGCGCCGCTCGTTATCCAGCTCCTGCTTTACTTTCGTCACGGCATTCGCCAGCTCATCCCTTGCCACCGGCTTCAACAAATAATCGCGTGCATGGTTGCGTACTGCCGACTTTGCATAGTGAAAGTCTTCATAGCCGGTAATAACAATCGTACGTAGCGTTGGATATTGCTCATGGCACGCATCGAGAAAGGCCATGCCGTCCATGGCGGGCATATTCATATCGGTCAGAACGACATCAATCGCTTCATGAGCCAAACAATCCAGCGCCTCTTTCCCGTTCGACGCCTCTCCGGCTATTTGGAAACCAAGGCTTTGCCAATCAATCTTAAGACGCAGACCTTGGCGAATTTCCTGTTCATCGTCTACGATCAATACTTTATACATGGCGTTGCTCCTCCTGTTCGGGCAAGATCAGTTCAATCATCGTACCGCGTCCGTCTTGGCCAGCTTCGATCTGTACATCGAATAGCGAGCCGTAATAGAGACGGCACCGCGCGAGCACATTGCCAAGTCCAACCTGTCCCCCGTTGGAATTCAAAATATAATCAAGCTGGGCGCTGGCCGATTGTTCGACCAGCTTGCGCCGCAGCGCTTCCGGGATACCCGGGCCCCTGTCGGATACGGTTAGATGGACGCGGCCTAATCTGCGTCTCACTCCGATATGCACATAAGCTTCGGTGCCGCCTGAATAGCTGTATTTCACGGCATTTTCGATCAGCGGCTGCAGGATGAACTTAATGATAACGAGTTGGCCGACATCCTCCTCGTCGATCTCGATGTGCAGTTTATCTCCGAACCGAATTCGCAAAATGGATACATAATAGCGAACATACTTGAGTTCTTCGTCCAGCCGTATCAAATCCTCGTTGATCCGAAGCGAGAAACGCATCATTTTGCCAAGCGATTCGATGACCTCCACCGTATCGTCCGTTCGTTTCTGAATGGCAAGGCTGCTCATGAGCTCCAGCGTATTGAATAGAAAATGCGGATTAATCTGCATGAGCAATGTTTTGTATTCCGCTTGCTGGCGCAGCAGCTTAAGCTCGAATTCGTCTTTGATATGGCGCCTCAGCCTGACGACCATCTGCCTGAACGTCGAGCTGGCATAATCGATCTCGTTGCGAATGAACTTCGCCGGATGCACACGGCTTTCGGCGACTTCGAAGTCGCCGCGCTCCACGTAGCGCATGGCGGTAATGAGCCTGGAAAGCGGTTTCGTAATCCCGTGCGACAGCCACGTGGCAAGCAAGATCGAGAGAACGATCAACACTAACGCAAGAATGAAGATCGTATTGCGAAGCTTCATTAGCGGCGCATAGAGATCCTTCTCGGATACGAACCCGATGAGCATCCAGTTCGTCTTGGCGAGCTTTTTGTACACGAGAATCTCCTTGGCTCCTTGTTCGCTCTTCACGTACACGACGCCTTGCTTGCCGGTTCCCGTCCGGATGGCATCCACGGCTTTCTTCATATTCGCATGCGCCACATACTCCGACTGGCTCAGCATCGGCTGGCCGTCTTGATCGAGCAAATAAATGCTGCCGCCCGTACCCAGATGGATTCTCTCCAACGGATCGAGAAAGTAATCGGCCGTTACGTTCACTTTCATGATGCTTTTCGCGTTGCCGGGCTCGAACGCACCGATCGGCATCAGCATGCCGATAACCGGATTCGGGTTATTGTTGCGCAGCTCGGCGGCATCCTGCCCGGCAGGCACCCAATATTCGTAGTCATGAATGAAATTTTGATACCAAGGCTTGTCCACGAGCGTTTGATCGAAGACGACCTGGTTGCCGCTGCTCACCCACATCCCTTCGCGGCGGTATACCGTAACCGAAGAAACGCTGCTATAACTGTTGGTTGTTTGCGTTAGAAATTGGCTCATGCGGTAATGGGCGGAATTTTTTTCCCCGGAGCTGGCATCCGGATCGGAGATCAAGGCATCCCAGTTCTTGGTCGTGTCGCTATTGAAAACGATGGATGCAAGGTCGTATACCTGCGTCTGTACCATGCTGATATAAGAGCCGTATTCATCCATCTTCTCAAGTGCGGACGATTCGATATGGTCGCGGATCATAGAACGCGATTGGTTGAAAATAAGGATGGACATCGTGCAGAAAGCGAGCACAAACAGCAGCACGAAGATTGCGATCAAGCGGTTGCGAAGCGAATAAAACACCGTTTTCCCCCTCTCCATCCCGCAGGCATCGGCAGCAGGACCGGACATAACGCTTTGTGAACCCCATTATATAGACAACCGGCCATTGTTCCAAGTGGCAGTATTCATTTAAAGGGGAATTCATGTGCAGCCGACAATGAAAAAAACGCAAGCCACGAGGCCTGCGTTACGATACATTATTGGCAAAACTATGAGTTGAAATGGTGACATCGTGCCCTATCCTTTCACCGCGCCAGCCGTCATTCCTTCTATGAGGAAACGCTGCAAAAATACGAATATGATGACTACGGGGAGCACGCTTAATACGGATGCCGCCATCATGCTGCCCCAATCCGTCTGATACAATCCTTTGAATAAACTGACGCCGGGCGTCAGCGTACGATGTGCCTCGTCATTAATGAACACAAAGCCGAACATAAACTCGTTCCATGAATTCAAGAAGGCGAACAGCGAAGTAGCTACCAAACTTGGCAACGATACGGGAAGCAGTATTCTGAAAATAATGCCGATCCGCGAGCATCCGTCGATCTCCGCGGATTCCTCCATTTCATAAGGAATCGTATCGAAGAATCCTTTCATCATGAAGGTGCACAGAGGAACCGTAAACGTCGTATACGCTAATATAAGCGACCAATAGGAATCAATAAGATGCAAATTTTTCATCACGAGATAAAGCGGAATGAGCAGCAGCACGCCGGGAATCATCTGCGACAGCAGCATGGCGACGCTGAATACTTTGACCCCTTTAAATCGGATAAAGCGGCTTAACGCGTAACCGGCGAATATGGAGATCATTAAGGATGCGGCTGTCGTTACGACTGCGATAAACACGCTATTTTTAAAGAAGGTTATGAAGGCCGATCCGTTCAATACATTATCAAAATGTTTCAACGTAGGCTTGGAAATAAAGAAGCTCGGATTCAACGTTCTTATTTCAGTATCCGGMTTCAAGGATGTTACAAACATCCATAGGAAAGGAAACAAACAATAAAATGCAAAACCTAATAGAACGACATAGGTTATCACGGTCATTATTCGTTGTTTTCGACGGCTCATTAACATCGTTGCTATCACTCCCATCCGGACCTGACTATGTCCGATTTCTCCTTTGGCTGAACATATAATATAGAATGAACCCGCTGATCATAAATCCGAGCATCATAGACGCCAACGCGGAAGCATTTCCGAAATTGTAGGATTCCATCGCATAACGGTAAATCATGATGGGCAGCGTTTCTGAAGCATACAGCGGACCACCCTCCGTCATCACCCAAATGAAATCGAAATTGACTGCCGTCCAAATGACATGAATGAAAATAATGGTAATCGATACAGTCTTCAGCTGAGGCATGACGATTCGGAAAAACCGGGTACGCACGCCTGCACCGTCGATCGCAGCAGCCTCAAGCATATCGCGCGACACGGATTGAAGACCTGCCAGCAGGCTGATGGTGAAGAAAGGGAAGCTTCTCCATACGTTAACGAAAACAACGGTCAGTAATGCGGTATCGAGCTCGCCGAGCCAATAGTACGGCTGGTCAATAATACCGAGCTTCGTCAACCACAAATTAATAATGCCGTAATCCGGCGTCAGCATCCAAGTCCAAGTCATCCCCGCGATAACAATGGGAACCACCCAAGGAATAATAATAATCGCTCTGAATAGGGCTCGTCCCTTCACTTGCTGGTTCAGCGCCACAGCCGATATAAGCCCCATCGCATATTCGCCCGCGACCGAGAGTACGGTCCACACAACGGTATTCCATAGCGCCTTCAAGAAATATTCGTTTTGAACGGCTTCCTTGAAATTGCTTAAGCCTGAAAACCCGCTTAACGTTTTATTCAGCAAGTTTTTAAAATGAATACTATCCCACAACACCGTTAATAACGGATAGGCATTCAGCAGAACAAAAAACAAAGCGGCAGGAAGGATAAACCAATAAGCTGCCTTCCTCAACTTTCTCTCTCTAAGTGTCATTCTCGTCTGGCGTGCCGCTCCTTGCCGAGCTTGGGCAGCCTTGGGCATTTCAGTCTGGTTACTCATGTCTCTCACCGCATTCTGTTGGAATGGAAAGGGCAGGCGAAGCCTGCCCGGTCATACGCTTATGAGGTTCTGTCCGTTTCCTATTTGCCGCTTAGCTCATTCGTCGATTCAAGACTTTTGTTGATCGCTTCGGCCAGCCACTGGGCTACCGTCTCTGGCGAATCGTTTTTCAGCATCGCTCTGGCAAGCGCATCCTCCATCGCTTTCGTAATACCTCCAAGCGATACGGTCGGGAAAACGATCCCTTGATCGGCAAGCGCCATAAAGTCTTTGCCCCAACCGGTTTCACTGACAACGTCGCTGCGCGGAGCCTTCGACGGGTTAACCGTTGCTTGATAATCTGCGCTCATCAGGAATTGAGCAAATTCCCACGTTGCATCGAGGTGATCGGAATTGTACACGTAAAGCGGCGCGATTTCCATGAATGTCGCAGGCGTGTTTTTGTATGGCGGCGCAGCTACCTTCACGTCTTTCATGCCTTCAGGATTTTCAGTGCTGCGGCCTTCGATCCAAGGACCGTTTACGACCATCGCGTATTGACCGAGAACGAAGTTTTGATCCTCTTCTTCCCAACCCCATGTTTTGGCATCGGCCGTAATCGTCTTACTTGCTTGCAGATCTTGATAGAACTTGAACACTTCGGCGGCTTTAGCCAGCTCATCCGCATTGTCCAACCACGTATTCTTGAATTTGCCGTCATCCATTTTCTTCGCTAGCTGAACGTCGTTTTGCGCAAGATACATAATCAGCTCTTGCGGCGAGCGCACGCCTGCACCGGCAATGCCGTAAGCTTCTTTGCCGGTCTTTTCTTTCACGACCGGGCCCATAGCCATCAGCTCATCCCATGTCTTCGGCGGCGCGTCGTAGCCTGCGTCTTTGAGCAGCTGCTCATGATACAGAAGCGCGCGAATGCCCAAGTAGTTAGGTAACGCCATCACTTTGCCGTTTACTTTAAGCGCATCCCACACATTATCGTACACTTTGCCTTTGTCCGCCCATTGATCAACGTAAGGCGTCAGGTCCGCCAATGCGCCGAAGTTGTTGAATTCGCCGAACCATTCGGCAAGTCCCCAACTAATATCCGGCGCATCGCCGGCATTGATGGAGGCAACCAGCTTATCATGCAGGATGTCATACGTAATGACTTGAAGGTCGACGGTGATGTTTTCATGCGAATCGTCGAATTCCTTCACCTTCGACTGAATCGCTTTTCCCTCATCCGTGCTCGGGTCTAGCGCCGCCCAAAACTTCAGATTTACTTTCTCCGCCGCAGGCTTCTCGGTCGCCGCGCTTTCATTGCCGCCTGTATTGGCTGCATCCGCACCGTTGTTGCCGTTGCTGCCGTTATCCTCATTGCCTCCGCAAGCCGAAACCAATAAAGCGAATACCATCGAAACCATCATAATAGCGATACTCTTGTTAGCTTTCATGCATGGATCCCCTCTCGTTTGTTGTTCCTTACATGTATCATTCTAGCCTGTGGGCATCACGGATCCTATGCGACAATCTTCGCAGCAATGTTGAATATATTAGGATGGCTGGGACTGCCTATATTGGGAAGGCTGCTGCCCAACGATCTTTTTGAACACTTGGCTGAAATATCGTTGATCCAAGTAACCGACCTGCTCGGCGATCTCGTAGGTTTTCAGACCCGTCTCCCTCAGAAGACGCTTAGCATGGGTAATGCGTATGTCGGTTACGAACTCCATGAAGCTTTTATTCGTCGATTGTTTAAAAAGCGTGCAGAAATAGTTTTTGTTCAGGAAAAACCGCTGCGAAATATCGTCTAACGTTACGGTTCTATAATTTTCCTCGATATAACGGCATAYGACCTCAATCAACGGCTTACCGTTTTTCATGCGCGCATCTTTGGCGGATAACGCCAAGAGCCGCTCGAATATTTTCGCCAAAAGCTCCTTCACCTGCATCACGTTCATTTCCTGCAGCTTGCTTCTGCCTTCGCTTACCCACACCAAAATTTGCTCATCCCTGCTCCTGGTCTCGATTTTCTCCAGCAGGTCGGATGCTGATTTTTTCAATTCGATCCCTCTAATGCCAGCCAGAGCTTTGTCCTCGAAAGCATCATTCAGTCTTGCCATCAAGCTCTTCTCGTCACGCAAAATGCCGGTTTCCAGCTGTGTTTCGACGAGCAGCGCCATATGTCTCCATAGGTCCAAATAGTTTTTGGCATACGCCGCTCCTTGGTCGCCCGCTTGCGCAGCGCCGTAACAAACGATCGGCTCATGATCATCCAAAGCCATGGAGTCAAGCGCATGGGAAGCTTCCCGATACGCTGCCGACAGCTTGGACAGCCGCGTTTTGTGCATGCTGACTCCAATTTTGGCTTCCACTTGAACATACGTCCGCAGCGACTGGATCAGCTTATGGAGCTGAACGGCCAGCCTGTTATCCTGCTTCTCATGGGACGAATAGATCAGAACGATTTCGTTCGATTTCGTCAGCTGTCTATAAATAATGAGCTTCGCGGACAACCCGAACGATTCGCTCAATATATTGCGAATGGCAAAGTGGAAAACTTCTCGATCCCCCTTGTATCTGGCCTGTACTTTCTCATCTTGATTCAGCAGCCTCAATACGGTTAAGTAATAACCGTCCTCGGGCAGCTCAATCTGCAGCTTCTCGGATCGAACGAACAGTTCATTCTCGTCGATCTCGCCCGAGCTGACCGCATGCGTGAACAATTCGTCCGTCAGCACGGTTAACCCCGAGCGAAGGACCGCCTTTTGCCGGATTTGCTCGGTTTTGGCAGCCGAATTGATATGAATTTTCTCAACCACTTTATCGAGCACTTGCAGCAGTTCCGCCTCTTGCACCGGCTTTAATACGTAATCGAAGGCGCCATGAAGAAACGCCGATCGCGAATATTCGAAATCACCGTAACCGCTTAACACAATTACTTCCGCCGTATTGCCGGTTCGCCTCAACCATTCCATGAACTGGAGGCCGTCCATAATCGGCATTCGAATATCCGTCATTATCATTTGGGGGTTATGCGCATTCACAAGCTGAATCGCCTCATTGCCGTTCAAGGCATGGCCGACAATCATCCATCCCAGCTGCTCCCAAGGAATGATCGCCTTGAGGTGATCATACACGGCAGATTCATCGTCCACTATCAATACTCTCATGTTCGTTATTGCCTCCTTTGCGCAGCGGAAGTTCGCATACGATAAGTGTTCCTTTGGCAGCCCGGCTAATGACAGAAACGCCATATGCTTCTCCGCATATTAACCGGATACGCTGATTTACATTGTAGAGCCCGATCGAGGTTCTTCTCGTGAGGTCCTGCGCCGTATGGCCCGCGAGCCGATCGCGAACGCCATCAAGCTCTTCCTCTGTCATTCCAACCCCGTTATCCGCCACGTATAAATACAAGATGCCGCGCTCCTTGTCCACACGTCCGCCAATCCGAATGAAGCCTTTATGGCTTACGCTCGGGTTAATCCCATGCTCTACGGCGTTCTCCACCAGCGGCTGCAAGATTAGCTTGGGAACGGCGTATTCCCGAATTTCCGGGGTTATCGCCAAATTGAAAGAAATACGGCCTGCAAACCGTTTGCCGATAATAACCAAATAATTGCGAACATGCATCGTTTCTTCTTTGACGGTAACCCATTCGCTAGCCAGCCCCATATTGTACCTGTACATGTTGCTCAGGCTTTGGCAGATCAGCTTCAAATCCGGAACACGGTTCATATCCGCAATGCCCGACATCATCTGCAGCGTATTAAATAAGAAATGGGGCGATATTTGCGCTTGTAGAGCCATAATTTGCGATTCTTGATTCATAAGCCTCAGCTTCAAATCATGTTCGATCATTTGCTGAATCGTTTCGGCCATTCGATTGAATTGATTGCCTAGAAATCCGATTTCATCTTGGGAATGAACCTCGACTCTCGCATCGTAATCGCCGATCTGGATCCGGGTCATTTTCCGATGCATATTGACGATAGGTTTCGTGATTCCGAAGCTAAGAAAGAATGAAATCACTAGCGCCAGCACTACAGAGATGCCAACCGCGATAATAGCAAGCGTTCTGTACCATAGCAGCTTCGGATTAATTTCATACGTGTAATTCAAGGCGAGACCGCTGCTCTCCAGCGGCACAGACATATGGATGACATTGCGATTGCCCGCATTGTCGCGGAATTCCGTTCCTGTGAGCGATGGCAGCGTATGATAGGAAACCCGATTGTTATTTTCGATAATCGAGATTTGTCCCTTGTAAAAGCTGTTGTACCGTTCAACCAACTTGCGGAAGTTTTGCTCCTTCATATCAATGACAAGCAAGCCCACCGGCTTCCCGAGCGAACGAACGGGAAACAAATATTGAATAATCGGTTCATTATAAACGCTTTCATATCTTAGAATCGTCGTAGGCCGATCGTCCTTGGAGCGAGAAATCGCAAGCAGCGACTGAATATAGGGCTGCTCAAGATGCGGATACAGCTTAGGAAAGAAGCTTCCCAACTCCACGCCGTCATTCCGTTGCAGACTCATCCCGATAATGTCCGTTAACCGGGACTGATTATAAACGCTTAGAAAAAACTCTCTGATATCTTTGACCGTATCATAGGTTCTGCTGTCGGTCAGAAACTCCTCGTCTCGCGCAATACTGCGAATCAGATCTGGATTGGAGTAGATTTGGTAAGCGGTTTCATTTAAATTGCGGGCGTACTCATCGATTGCTTCTTTCAAATCCTCTTCTACCCGCACGCGTGCGAAATCACGATCGTCTTTTATCGTCTGCGACACCTGATACAAGATAATGCCCGACGTTATGGATAATGGCAAGGCGGTTGAAATCAGCATCGCCAAAAATATTTTCAATTGAATCCGTTTGGATTTCATAGCTTCACTGTCCTTCGCTAGAGCATCTAGTTATCCTACTACATTATCTTACTGTGAAAAAGAATACCGTTCATTTTTTTCATCCTTTTGTTTAATATATTCAGGTTATACGATCATTCAAATTTGCCGCAACAGCTGATTAAGCGCGACAGTATTTTTAGAAAAGTTACTTGATAAGGAAGAATAAGCCTTACATAATAGAGTTGTGATTATCGACAGGACAACCTAACAACCTTTTAGGAGGACCAAAATGAACTTTTCGAAGCTGGAAGCTTATCTGGATCGTTTTTATACAGAAAAAAACATTCCAGGCTTAGGTTTTGCCATGTACTACAAGCACGAGCCTGTGTTTGAGCATTATGCAGGATTTTCGGATGTTGAAAATCAAGTCCGTTTCGGACCCAACACGCTTTTTCGGCTTTACTCCGCAACGAAGGTTATCACCTGTACGGCCCTTCTCCAGCTATTCGAGGCTGGAAAGTTTAAATTAAGTGATCCGCTCCACGCTTATATTTCTGAATACAAGAATATGAACGTTCGGCATATTCGGAAGGATGGATCGGAGGAAGTTCGCCCTGCGAATAACGATATCACGATTGAGCATTTGTTCAGCATGACGGCAGGCCTTGACCAGCGGGATACCGAAGAAACCCGGAAAGTAATTGAGGCATCGGGCGGCGAAGGCAAAACGCTGGATGTCATCCGGGCGCTCGCGAAGGAGCCGCTGATCTTCGAGCCGGGCACGCATTTCAAATACGGTGCAAGTCATGAGGTGCTGGGGGCGCTTATCGAGGTGCTGTCGGGCAAAACTTTGGGAAGCTATTTCAAGGAGAATATTTTTGACAGAATCGGTATGAGCGAAACGTCATTTGACCTGAAGGATGAGAAGCGCTTCTGCAAGCTATACAACAACTTCGACGGGAAGACGCATACGGCCGAGAGCATTGGCGAGACCTTCGTTATCCATCCCGGCAGCGCTTATGAAAGCGGCGGCGGCGGACTCTACTCAACCGTATCCGATTACATATTGTTTGCTGAGGCATTGTGCAATTATGGTGTGGCGTTGAACGGCGAGCGCATCCTTAGTAAAGAAACGGTTAATACGATGAGGACCAGGCGTTTGTTCAAAGAGGCGCAGCAGGATTTCGCCAATTTCGGAGGAGTGAGCAAGAGCGGCTACAGCTATGGTCTTGGTGTACGAACGCTGGTGGACCGCGAGGAAAACAACGCGTTGAGCCAAAACGGCGAGTTCGGCTGGGACGGTGCCCGCGGTTGTTATGTGGTCATTGATCCAGAGGCGGAAATCACGCTGTTCTATGCGCAGCAAGAAGGCGGGTCGCCGTGGTACCGCTGGCACGGCACCATCCGCAACTATGCGTATGCCAGCGTCTGGGGCGACTAATAACGAAAGAGCCTATCAAAAGCCGCAACCGGCATTTGATAGGCTCTTTATTTTCGATTACAAACAGCTATACACGACATTTCTCAACCGAGGATGCACGTACGGCTCCTGATTGTTCAGCAGATGCTGGGCGTACATGACGGTCAGCTGCGATTCCGGATCGATGATGGCCATGCAGCCGGCGGCGCCGCTCCAGCCGAATTCGCCGATCGGACTCAGCGAGCCGCTGTCCGCTTTGGCGATATGCGTACGGACGCCTAGCCCGTATCCGTACCCCTTCAGCTGATCCCAAGCGTAATCGCCGCGCATGCCTTCGGTCAAATGATCCGTGCGCATCAGATTCACCATCGCCGGCGATAGGATGCGTACGCCGTCCGGACTTGTTCCACGATTAGTCAACGCGTTAAGGAACAGCGCATAGTCGCTCACGGTAGACAGCAGCCCCGCCCCGCCGCTCTCGAGTTCCGTTCCGATGCGGAAGCCGTTGCCGTCCTTGCGCACGGGCTTGCCCAGCTCATCGTTATACTCATATTGCGGAGCGAGACGACTCTGTTGATCTTCCGAGAGATCGAAGCCCGTATCTCGCATGCCAAGCGGGCCCGTAATCTCGTCTCGGATATACGCGCCGAAGCTTCGCCCGTCTACAACCTCGATGAGTGCTCCGAGCACATCATGGCATACACTGTAACTCCAGCGGGTGCCCGGCTCGAACAGCAGCGGCTCCTTGGCGATCGCCTCCGCGAGGGCTCGTGTCGGCAATTTGCCTACTGTTCGTTCTACAGCCTGCTGGATAGAAGGAGCGCCGAGATCATAAGAGAAGCCAGCCGTCATCGTGAACAGATCACGAACCCGAATCGGCTTCTCCGCTCTCTCAAGCACGACTTCGCCTCCTGGAAGCCTCTTCTTTACGTTCATCTCGGCGTATTCCGGCAGGTAGACCGACAGGGGGTCATTCAGGTGGATGGCACCCTTCTCAACGAGACGAAGCGCCGCCACGCAGGTCATAATCTTCGTCATGGAATAAATATTGAAGATCCTTCCGTCGAGTATTGGCGTTTCCTCTTCCAGGTTGGCGAAGCCGCTCCGGTAACGGAATACCGTTTCGTTGCGGTGCATGACCAGAACCTCCGCCCAAGGGATACGCCAAGCGGTCATGCGCTCAATAAATGAAGCTAACGGTTTGAAGTCCATATCGTTCATCCTTTTTTGTATAATGTAGTCGTCTAGAAAATGTCGCTCATTCGTTCAATTATAATCGATCACCACCATTTGATGGCACTCCAGTACGGGAACCGTGTACGTAACGGTCCCGTCCTCGTAGCTGAACGGCAACGGCGTCATCTGAGGCGCCAAGTACACCCGGCTCACGGGACTTGCCGTCCGAACGGAAGCCCTTACATCGTAAATCGGAACGATATCCTCAATGACTTCGATACCTTCGCCACGGCGAACCGGAGACGCATAGAGCAGGTGATTGACCAACCGCTTCTCATCCTTCTGCTCCTGAAGCGTGACAATGCCTTGCGCAGGCAGACTTGTTTGCAGCATCTTGCCGGGCAGCAGACGATTCAATGCATGCAGCACCGCTTCCTTCAAGATCAGACTGCCTTTGGTCGCATAATCCTCGAATACATTCCACGCGATATAGATTCCGCTGCCGCTCTCTACCATGCCCGGCCCGCCGAAAGTGAAGCTGCTTGGCGTATGCTGATGCGAACAGAACGTGAACGCGTCGCGGTTGAAGTACGGATCCTCGCGCCTTCCAAGCAAGGTCCCGCCGTCCAGCTCGATCTTCTGTCCCTGCGCGTAAAAAATATAGGACGTCTCCCCCAAGCTCCCCGGCTGGAAGATAGGGCGGAAATAATCGGGACGATACGGGTTCGTGCCTAGATACCGCACGCCAAGGTCGATCGCGAATGCATTGCCCTCCGGATTCAGTCCGGACCAGCCCGTTGCGAGAATTTTGCCGCCCTGCTGCAAGTAAGACTGCAATTTCCCCCGCAGCTCATCGCCAACTTCTACGTAATCCGGTAATATCAACACTTTATAAGCCGAAAATTCATGTTCCGTATCGATAACGTCGAACAGCATTTTCCCCTCGAGCAGCATGCGTACAGCGCCAGCATCCGAATTCGACTTGCGCGCCTCCGCCTTCGC
This sequence comes from Paenibacillus sp. 2TAB19, assembly GCF_052115185.1. Classification (NCBI taxonomy): domain Bacteria; kingdom Bacillati; phylum Bacillota; class Bacilli; order Caryophanales; family Paenibacillaceae; genus Paenibacillus; species Paenibacillus sp. 2TAB19. The sequence goes on from NZ_JBFRGE010000019.1 coordinate 56,100, forward strand.
GTGCATGCCGGTCGCTTCGAGCGACAGCAGGGCCACATCGGCGACGTTCGTCGCCTTCACGCACCAAGCTTCCTTGCTCTCGACCTCGCGATAGGCCGCACCAATCAACGAATAGGTCGCTTCGTCCATATGGCCGTCCGGATGCAGCTGATCTCCGATAGAGCATCTTGCGCCATTGGCTATGCTGAGCGCCGCTTCGTAACGAAGCGCGTTCGGGTGCTTATAGCCGCCGAATTCCCCCCACGAYGTATGGAATTTTCCCGTCATGCCGAGAAAATCGACGCCAAGCGTCTGCGCATACCGGGCCGACAGCGGGAAGTGATCGTAGCCCCAGCCGCCCGTCGGCAGCGATTCCAGCTCCAGGTGGCTGTTCATGGCTGCCAAGTCGCGGCGGCCGCGCGCGATATGCCCGCCATTATGGAAGATCGGCAGACCCGGCTTGACCGATTCGACCGTTTCCTTCACCTTTGCCGTATAGCCCGCATACGTGTTCTCCCATAGTTGCCGCATCGCCTTCGCATCGCGCGGATCGATCCCTTGCTCCTGCGCGCTCTGAACGCAATTATGGCAGTAGCATTTGCGCACCCCGACTATATCGAGGAACAAGCCGTCGGCGTCATAGCGCGACAACGTCTCGCGGATCTGATCCAGCAGAATGTCCAGGTAAGGCGAATTCATGCAAAACTGGTGATAACCCGGCTCCATGAAGCCTTTGACCCAATTTGTATGGTCATTCTCGTCGCGAATGAGCCATTCCGGATGGCGTCTCGCTAACTTCTCGTCGAGTCCGGCCGATAAGTATACGGGCGTCTTGACGTCAATCTCATGTGCCGCCTCAATCGTTGCCGCAAGCAGATCGAAGCCGAGTCCCGGATGAATCTCGTTCGCTTCCGTTGGATGATAAGCCCAGCCATGATGGCATTTGGAGAACAAAGTAATCGAATCGACGCGCCCCAGCCGCAGCATATCCTGAAACTGCTTTTTGTCAAAACGGGCTCCGATCGGCGCAATCGCCTCGGAGGTGTGAAAATCGAGATGGACTTGACGGAATCGCATAAGCTATATCTCCCTTTCCGGTTCGTATAGCTTAACTATATAAGCTCAGCGGCTCAGCGCACAGGTTCATAAGCGACTTTTTATAGCACGATTTCTACCTTCCGGATCGTAAGGCATGCTAGAATAAGATAAAGATTCCTTATGTAAAGGAGATGGCTGGACATGCAATGCCTGGAACTAACGATTCCTCCGCTGCCGCAGCTATTACTGATTGGCCACGCCTTCTGGCCGCCCGGTCAACAGCACTTTGTCCGGTCATTCGATGTATACGACATGCTGTTCGTCATGAAAGGAACGTTGTATATAACGGAAGATGACATGCCCTACGAAATCAAGGAAGGCTCCATGCTTGTGCTCGAACCGAACCGGACGCATGTCGGGCATCGCCCATGCGAAGAGACAACCGAAATCATTTGGWTTCATTTTGTTCATCCAGAGCCTGTTCGAACGATCGACAGCGGGCACATCCCTTGGTCGCTCCCTTCTGCCAAAGGTACGAATCACGATGTCGAACCGCACCGGCAGGTCATGTATATTCCGAAGTTCACAAGCGTGCACGCCCCGGACATCCTCCCGTTCCTCCAGCGGATGCTGGAGCTGCATCATACGTTATCGCCCGCAAGCTCCTTGCCGCTGCAGACGCAGCTGGCCGGCTTGTTCGTAGCGTTGCAAACGGCCGTGCATAACAAGTATGTTCCACGCTCCAGATTGCTCTGCGATCAAACGATTGCCTACCTGCAGCAGCATCTGACCCGGCCTTTCGACGCGAAGCATATGGCGCAGAGTCTGCATTTTCATTTCGACTATCTCGCCCGATGCCTCAAGAAATATACGGGCATGAGCCCGCTTCAATACTTGCATGATCTGCAAATCAAGCAAGCCAAATCGCTGCTGGAGGGCACGGAGCTCTCCGTATCCGAGATCGGCCAACGCATCGGCATCGAGAACGCCAACTATTTCATTCGCTTGTTTCGCAAACAAACGGGAATGACGCCGGGACAATACCGGTCTGCCCGAATAGGCCGAGCTTAAGCAAGTAACTACTTGGCGGAATGTTGCAGCGCCGATCGGTAGTCCAGCGGCGTCATGTTTTTATGTTTTTTGAACAGTTTGCAAAAGTATGGGGCGCTTAGTCTCCCTACCTCGCGGGCGATCTGTCCCACCGATTTGTCCGAGTTCCCCAATAAAACGCACGCTTCGCGAATTCTTCTAACCGTGACGTAATCCGTAATGGATACGCCGGTGTATTGCTTGAACAGATGGGATACATAGTAGGAAGACAGGTGCAGCTCTCCGGCCAGCTGTTCCAAACGGAACGGCTCCCTGAAATGTTCCTCGATCCAATCCATAATGGCTTCGATATGACTGGTTTTCTTCACGGACCAGCCTTCCGGCGGCAGCTCCGCATGGGTGATGACCGACAACTGGAGATGACGCAACAAGGCAATCATGAACAAGATGCGCGCCTCTTCCAGATCATCCCCCGCTTCCCGAATAGCCCCTGCATGTCCCTCCATCAGTCCACACATTCGGCTTTCCGCAAATGCGAACTTCGGCGTGGGCAAAGCACCTTTGGCCAGCAAATGAAGAAAGGATTGAAGCTTCGGATAAGGAGTGAGGTAAGGCTCCAAGTACCGCGGATCAAAGGTAAGATTGCTTCGTACATACTTGGCATCTTTACGGCTCGGAATTTCCACCCGGTGCAGCTGGTAAGGCTGGAAGCAGAATAACACGCCGCCCTCCAATTCATAGCTGGCGCCCTCAACCTCCACTAGACCTTGGCCCTCATGAATAAATAACAACTCCAAACCTTGATGCGCATGGAATTTGAGAAAATGATCATCATTCCACTCATCCCGAAACGCAAAGTGGAAGCTGCTGTGACCTAGGTCCACGTGCTCGATGCGAGAAGCCAATTCTATCGCCCCCTACGTTACGAGAATCGCAATTCAGCTATATTTTAGCACAACCTAGAATCATTCGTCCGGTTATATAATGGAGGCAGCTTTTCACAAAAGAAATGGAGGTTGCCGCCATGTGGGCACAAGCGATCGAAGACGCGCTGACTGTCGTTTCCCAAAATATCGAACGGTTCGAAGACCAGTTTCCCCTTACGAGCTCCCAAGGAGACCGAATCTACCGATTGACTCCGAACAATGATTGGACCGAAGGTTTCTGGAGCGGACTTCTCTGGCTGTCTTATGAATACACTAACGATTCCCGTTATAGAAATGCCGCTATGAACACGGTAGCCAGCTTCCGCGAACGTCTCGAGAATCGGGTCAATCTGGATCATCATGACATCGGATTTCTATATTCCCTCTCTACCAAAGCCCATTGGATTGTGGAAAAGGACGAACAATCCCGCGCGATTACCTTGCGGGCTGCCGATGTACTGCTGGAGAGATGGCGCGAGGTGCCGGGCATTCTGCAAGCATGGGGACCTAAGGACGATCCGCAAAACGGCGGGCGAATCATCGTGGACTGCCTGATGAATTTGCCCCTGCTGCATTGGGCCTACGAGCAAACCGGCGACGAGCGATATCAGCAAGCTGCCGCCAAGCAAACAGCTATAAGCCGTCGTTTCCTCGTGCGCGGCGATGACTCCACCTACCATACGTTCTACTTCGATCTATCGACAGGAGATTCGATCCGCGGCGGCACTCATCAGGGCAGCCGGGACGGATCGACTTGGACAAGGGGGCAAGCCTGGGGTATCTATGGTTTTGCGCTTGCCTATCGCTATATGCGGCAACCGGATTTGCTGAATACGGCCAAGCGATTGGCACGTTATTTTGTCGATCGGCTTCCCGAGGACGGCGTCGTGTATTGGGATTTTGACGTACCTCAGGTGCCGGACACCAAGCGGGACAGCTCCGCTGCAGCCATCGCCGCAGCCGGCATGCTCGAAATAGCCGAGTTGCTACCAGAGGGAGACGCCGATCGGGATTGGCTGATAAGCGCGGCCGAACGAATGGTCGCGGCGCTTGCCGAGAGCTATTCCACGAAGGGAGAACAAGATGCCCAAGGACTTCTCAATCGAGGCTCTTACGCCGTCCGGCTTGATATTTCTCCGGATGATTATGTCATCTGGGGCGACTATTTTTACCTGGAAGCTTTAATGCGACTGGAGCGCGGAGTACCCGGCTATTGGTATGAGCGGCAACGAGGACAGAGTGGCGAATAATAACCGGAGGCGACTTATGCAGCGTTATCACTACCGGGCGCAATGCCGTAATGGCATCGATCCTGAATCGTATTTCCGCGATACACTGCCCGAGCTTAAGAGCCGAATGAAAGACCTAGGCGTTCGACAGCTTAGTTTGTTCCGTTGGGGTTCCCACCTGTTTCTATATTTCGAAAGCGCGGCGGAACACGTCGATCCCCTTCGTCTCTTCCTCGATTGCGAAGCGGAGCTGATGGACTGGCCTGGAACGGACATCGCCAGAAAATGGGTGCCGATGATGGACATCTTTCACTATCAGCAGCCTGTGAGCGAGAAGCTATGGCGTCGGCACGAGACTGCGTCTAAGCCTTTTGCCCGCATCGCCCGGCTGAAGCCTGAGCAGGTAGCCAGTTATATTTTCTACCATTACCAATACCAGGAGGAACGCCCCGGCGACGGGGACAAATATGGAATGATCGCCCTTCATGAGAATCTGATGTTTTTTTATTCCGAATTTCCGGCCACCGTCGAACCTCCTCCTTACGAAGGCAAGCTCTCCACCTCGGGCACGCCCTCGGACTGGGCAGCGGCGATGGAGCCGCATTTCATCATGTGGGACGAAGAGACGGATGGCTCTCTCATTTGGCTGGAAATCCCCTTGGTGATTCAAGCTTGACGAGAACTGAGTGACGGACTGCGAAGGAAGAGGAGCGTACAGTGATGAGAACATCGATATGCTTGAACGGCGAATGGGATTTCATGCCCTTGTATGAGAACCACTCTGGCTTTGATCTCCCAGCGGAGCTTGATTATGACGATCGAAAAATACAGGTGCCCTCCAGCTGGAGGGCTTCCTACGTTCGGGCTTCGGGAAAAAGCTTCGGGGAAATACCCGAGCACGGGTATTCCCCATATGATTTGCACGGTTATCCGAAGGAATGGACGCAGGCCGATGCAGGCGTTCTTCATCGGGAGTTCCGGCTGCCGGATACGATGACGGGTGGCACAAAACGTATCTTCTTGCGGTTTGACGGCATTATGCAAAAAGCAGCCGTTTACTTGGACCGCAAATTGATCGCGATATGGGAAGACGGCTATCTGCCGCTTCTGGCGGATGTGACGGAAAACGTGCAGGCGGGAACCACGCACCAGCTCCATGTCGTCTGCGGGAATTTCGACAAAGTGACGCTGCCTTCCGGACAAACCAAGCTTACCGGCCTCGTCGGTTCTTGGTTCGGCGCCATGGCTAGAGGAATTTGGCAAGATGTATATGTGGAGAGCAGACCTGCCGTTACGCTGTCGGATATCGCCATTTGCACGTCAGTCCGGGAAAAGCGGTTGGAAGTGGATRCTAGAGTTTCGGTTTGTGGTCAGCTTGCGTTATCACACGAACCTCCGCTCAAAGTACGGCTCAATGTCCGGGAAGCCGCTAAGCCAACTTCTGCTCCCGTACTCTGCGCCGAAACTAGCATCCCGAATGGCATCGATCTCGCCCAGCACGGCCTGGTCACCTTCCGGCTCGACTGGACGAACCCCAAGCTATGGAATCCGGATCAACCGTTCCTCTATCGGCTGGAGCTCGAGCTTCTGGACGGCGATAGGGTCGTAGATGCAGTGTCGGAGCGGTTCGGCTTCCGCGAAATTTGGACGGAAGGCCCCCGTTTCATTCTTAATGGTACGCCGATCAATCTGCGCGGCGATTCATGGCATTTTCAAGGTGCCCTGCAGCAAACGGAAGCTTATGTGCGTAATTGGTATCGCATGTGCAGAGAAGCCGGAGTCAATAGCGTAAGGCTTCACGCCGAGCCCCACCCTTCCTACTACCTGGATATTGCCGACGAAGAAGGGATGCTGATCGTCGACGAAACCGCTATATACGGCTCCAGCAAGTCGATGCAGGCCGATCATCCCGATTTTATCGCGGGCTGCAAGGACCATATCCGAAGATTGGTGGAACGGGATCGGAATCATCCCTCCGTTATCCTATGGAGCCTGCAGAACGAGATGCGCTGGGTAGACGGACGCGACGGCTTCAAGCAGCAAATCCCATCCATGATGGACATCATTCGCGAGCTCGATGGTACACGGCCTTTCATTCTTGAAGGCGACAACCGACTCCTTCCCAAAGAGCTTACCGAGGTAGAGAGCTTGCACTATAACATTGACGGCACGATCGCCCAATGGGAGCGGAAGTCGCCTCTCGTATTCGGCGAGCATGGCGGCTGGTGGTATGTATGTCCTCAGAACAGCAGTATGTACGTAGGGCATGCAGCGTATCGGAACACCGATGAATGCGTAATAGGACTAGCCGAGAAAGAACGGCTGTTCATCGAATATGCGAGGCGGCAAGGCGTATCCGGAATATCCACCTTCAACTTTGCCCATTACTTCATGCGCGCTATGCCTGAGATGGATATTCCGCTTCCGATCTCCAGCCTGGATACTCCGGGACCGAAGCCGACTGTCATCCCGCGGTATTCATTATCGCTGAACAATGGCATGCTTCCGGAACCATATCCGTTATATGTGAAAAACCCGTCGTTCGACATGCTGGCCGCTTCCTTCAAGCCCGCAACCATGATTGCTATTGAGTATAACCGCTCCTTCTTCGACGACAAGCCGATTGTCAGAAGCTTCGACGTATACAATGATACGCTTCAACCGCGCCGGACGCGTATTGCTTTCGAAGTACGGCAAGGCGGCAAGCTCATTCATGAGGAACTGCTCGAATTCGCGCAAGCACCTGCTGATCGCTCGACCGCAACCGTCTCATGGAAGCCGGAGCCTGTCGGAGAGGTTTCGGTTATGCAGCTACACGCCGTGATGCAGCACGATGACGTACCCGTTCATGAGCTTGATATAAGCTACAAGCTCTATCCTTCACGTCTTAAGACCGATCCCGTACAGGTAGGGAGACCGGTCGTATACTTGGGCGGCGAACAGGATTACAGCCTGATCAGCACGCTTCATCCGAAGTGCAAGCTTCTTGAACCTTCGAGCATCGGGGAGCTTTCGCCGGATCATCTGCTGATTGCGGGAAGCAAGCTGGAGGATGCAGACGGCCAGCTTGAGCAGGCGCTCAATCGTTTTGTCTCCGGAGGGGGTCGCGTTCTGATGCTGGAGCAGCTCCATCTGTCCCTCGGCAATCTGGCGATGTCTAGGCAAGACTTCATAAGAGCCCACTCCGGCAGCTATGATCATCCCATCCTTCAGGGGCTGTACAACGATGACCTGATGTTCTGGCACGAAGAGCTCCGCGAGGATGGCCCTCTTCCGATTGTTCATGCTGCGTTCGAGAAGCCCGTCCAAGGCAACTTCACGATGATACTGGAATGCAGCGCGGGCGATTTCGGCGACGGCGGCGATCTGTGGTCGCCTCTTATCGAATACCGGAGCCGCCATGGGCTTTTCATCGCCAATCAGCTGGAGCTTACGGCGGGCTTCCATGAAGTGCCTCAAGCCTGCCTCCTGCTGCGCAATCTGCTTGCGTACGCCGGGAACATCGCCACGAACGAGGTACGCACGGGAGCTATCGTAGAACCGGGCGGGCAAGCGGATGATTTCCTTCGCAAGCTTAACCTGACATTCGACGTGCTGCCGGAGCAGGCGCTAGCTTATCTTGAGGTATACGGCCTCCTACTCGCCGAGCCTCATTTGCTCGCGAAGCCGGAAAATGCACATGCGTTACGGAAATATGCGGCAAAAGGCGGCAACGTTATGATCCTTCCTGCGGAGGCCGGTCAGGAAACCGTTTTGAGCGCTTTGCTGGAGCGTCCTGTCACGCTTCGCAAACAGGAAACGTATCACTTGGAGGCCGACTACAGCTTGCCGGAAGTGCAAGGATTAAGCCCGGTCGACTTGTTCGGCTTCGACAAAGTATTTCTGTCACCCCGGGAAGTCGTGAACCGTCCGCTCGCTTCGTACAGCTTGGCGGCAGCCGGTACGATTGCGCTTTGCGCGAGCGTAGAAGGAACGGCGTGGAAGGATTATTTTGCAGGGCAGCATACGGATGAATACAGCAGATTGGCTCTCGTGGAGCTCAATCGCGACAAGGCGCAGCCTTCGGGAGATTATGTGCTGCTGACGGAATCGGGCGCAGGGCGCATTCTGTTATCCCAGCTCCTTCTAGAGCCGGAGAGCGATAAGTCCATCCGCCTGTATACGAGGCTGCTCGCCAATCTTGGCGCGGCGTTCGAAGAAGAGATTCTGACGCGTTCGAAAGGTGATGCGGCGTGGGCCGTTGAGAAGGTGATGGCGCTCCCCTGCCGGTCGTATATGGATTTCGAAGCAATGAGAGCTTATTATACCGATCCCGAATTTTCGCTTAACAATTTGGGAGAAGGATTATACGGCTGGATGCAGAAAAAGGAGCGCGGCCGCGATGACGGAGTCTTCCGCATCTATAATCCGGGCGGCGAGAAATGGTTTCTGAGCTGCTTCGTGCATGTGCTGGAATCGGAAAACCATCCTGCTGACGAAACGCGTATAGGCAAACTGCAAGTGAATGCGAACTGCCATTACGAGATTTATATAAACGGCAGCCTCGTCCCCGATCCCGAGGATCGTTTGGAGCTGCAAGCCGGCATTAACCGCCTTATTGCCATCGTGTCGGGCACGGAAGAAGATATCCGCTTCGGCCTCGTATTCCGAAATACGGACGGTACCTATATGAGAAATCTACAGTACCGCCTGACGATTGATGAAGTGGAGCCCAAATAAGAATGGCGGAATTCCATAATCATGTTAAGGGAAAGGAACACACGCGCTTATGAATAACTCGACTGCTTCGGACGCGCTGCTCCGGCTTGCCGACGAAAGTCTGTCGGCTCGCTGCCATGCCGTTCCCGTATGGACCATTCCCGGCTTTTATTTCGATGCGGCTGGACATCAGGTTGCCAAGCGCCTTATGGAAGCGGACGCTCAGGCAGCCTTTAYGACAGCGATGGCGTACAGGCTGACGGGCGTCAATGCCTACGCCGACAAAGCGATAGAGCTAATCTCCGGCTGGGCGGCTGTCAATCAGCAATTGGCGGGCGATGACGGCCCGCTCGTGTCCGCCTACTTGGGAACAGGACTTATACAAGCGGCACTGCTTATCAGCGAATATGAGGGCTTGCGTAAGGAGCAACGCGACCTCTTCGTCCGTTGGATGACCGAGGTTTGCTTGCCGGAGTGGGATCGCATCCCGCTCCGGAACAATTGGTGGAGCTGGAGCTTATACGCCCAGCTCTCTCTGTTCCGCTTCCTCGGCGACAAAGATCGCTTCGCCGAGCAAGTCGACCATTTCAAGGAGCACATCGATGCTTCGATTGCCTTATCGGGATTCATTCCGGAAGAAACAACAAGAGGAACGAAGGCCATCTGGTACCATTACTTCGCCCTCGCTCCACTTACGGCTGCGTGTAAGCAGATTCTGGACTTTACCGGCGAGGATTTGTTCCGCTGGGCGACGCCAAGCGGCAAAACCATCAAGAAAGCGCTCGACACCCTGCTCTATTACGCGGACGGCCGCGCCGAGGAATGGCCGTACGACAAGGAACAGAACGTTCCGGCACCGCTCGCTTCCGATACATGGCCGCTCGATTTGTTCGAGGCGATGTCCGCGGTGTACGAGGATTCCGAATACGATCGATTCGTCTCTCCCTATCGTCCGATCATCGGCAATCGGAATAGGAGCAGCGGCTATTTTCAATCCTACGCGTGGGTGTTCCCGGAGCTGCATTTGGTTTTGAGTGGAAAGCTTCCAACCTAAAAGCTTTCTGTAGAGTAAGCAAGTACCTTTGATTGGAGAACATACAGCCTAATACGCCCAATTCTCTCGTTTCCGCCAACGTCGCCTTATTAGCCTGCACGAAATCCAACCAAACTGCTTATTTGTCGTCATTTCGCCCATTAGCCTGTATGAAATCCAATCACCTCCATCTAGTTAAAAGACTCGCAGCTACTTCGCTGCGAGTCTTTTCTTTCAGTCCTCGGTCTATGTTGGATTCTCGCAGTAACTTTTGGGAGTTTGGGGCGCTCCAACCACGCTCCCATCAAACCAAGTTACTGCAGATATCCAATATAGATAGCCTCACTTGAATGAGATAAAGGAGGCGCCCCAAGCCATCGGCTATCAGGGCGCCTCCTTTACTTTATTCTWCCGATTCCATACCGGCCAAGATATAGTTAGCATCCCGCAGCAGATAAGCAGCCGCTTCCGCCTCGACATGCTTGCCGCTCTGGGCCTCGACATGATGGATGAACGCTTCCACTTGACCATGATTCAACTTCTGGATCAGACTGTTCGCGATGCCGTGATTGTCTATCCACGACATCTCCTTGAACTGGCCGACAAGCGCCTTCAATGTGTTTACGTCGGTATAGGTAGAGAAGGTTACCGTGCTTTCCCCCGTATTTCCCGCCTCGTCGCTAACGGATACCGTGAACGTGTGCGAGCCTAAAGCCAGCGTATACAGCGGAATCGCCGCTCCATACATGACAGGCTGACCATCAAGCAAAGCGGCAGCACTGCCGGAATCCACTCCGGACAACGCATCGACGGCATCCCAAGACAGAGTCATCGTTTCCGTTCCCGCATAAGCTCTCTCCTCCGGTCCCGAGACGTTGAGCTCGGGAGCGCTGGCATCCAGCTTAAAGCTCAACGTTTTGGCGGCTTCCCTATTCCCTTCGATGTCGACCGAGCGATAGTTCAAAGTATGATTGCCGTCCTGGCTGAAAATCAGCGGTTCCCCGTAAGGCTGCCACGTCACTCCGCCATCGGCGCTGTATTCCGTGACCGACACGCCGGAGCTTTCATCCGCCGCATGCAGCTCGACCGTCACGGGTCCCGCATGCCAGCCATCCAACCCTTCGGGCAGCTCCGGGGTAACAACGGCTGTCGTTACGGGCGCAATCCGATCGATCAACGTAAACGTGATATCGTCGAACCGCATCTCGTTGAACCCCCCTACATAGAAACCGACCGTTCCCGACGCATGGTGCTTGGGATCGGAACCGTTCAGCTTCAGCTCCCCGTTCACATACACGCGGATGCTCGCGCCATCGGCCACGACTCGAACGTTGTATTCCGTATTCGGCAGCAAGTCCTCCGCGGCAACGTTGTTCGTTTGAAGCACGGCCCACGTCGGATCGTACAGGATCCACTGCGAAGTGCCATCGGCCAGCTTGCGGTAACCGATCTTGCCAGAGGTGCCGGAGGCGTTGCGGTCATACACGTAGAACGTCCCCTGAGCCGGCGTTTCAGCAGGCATAGTCAGCTTGAAAGTCAGATCGTAATTCGTGAATAGCTTCGGATGAAGCGCCGAAGCGCCTTTCACGATTTTATACAGCTTGTTGCCGTCAACCGTCGCGATGCTTCGGTTCGGGTCGACCGGCCAGCCGTTCGCGCCCGAATCGAAATCCGTGAAATGAAGGATGTCCGAAACCGTAACCATGGCCGAAGCCGAAGCTGCCGGGTTGGCGACAGACGTAACGGTAACCGTCGTCTCCCCTTTCGCTAGAGCCGTAACCGTACCGTTCTCATCGACAGAGGCAATGTCCGGATCTGCGGATTGCCATACGACGGAACGGTCGGCGGCATCCGACGGATCGAATTGAACCTGCAGCTGCTGCTGTTCGTCCACCACCATATTGACGCTGCTCTTATCCAGCAGCAAGCCGGCTACATCCGTCGTCGGTACGCTGAATCTGATATCGTCGAACAGAAGATAGTCGAAGCCGCCCGCATAGAACCCGACCTTGCCCGAAGGGTTAAACGTCGGATCGACGGCTTTCAGTTTAAGCGCCCCGTCGGCATAGACGCTGATCTCGGCCCCTTTGACGATGATTTTCATATCKTATTCCGTATCCGGCAGCAGATCCTGAGAAGCAAGCGTATTCTGCTTGACGGTAGCCCAAGCCGAGTTGTAGAGCAGCCAAGAGGAAGTGCCGTCCGCATACTTCCGGTAACCGATTCGGCCTCCGCTGCCGGCCGGGTTCAAACGGTCGAACACGTAGAACGTAGCCAGTTCAGGGATGACCGGCGGCGTCTTCAGCTTGAAGGTCAACTCGTAATGGCTGAAGTCGTTCTCGTTCAGCGCGGTCGCTCCTTTGAGCAGCTTATACGCGTGGTTGCCGCCGTCCCCTTCGACGATGCTTCGGTTCGGGTCGCTCGGCCAGCTATTACGGCCGTTCTCGAAATTCGTAAAGTCCATAATGCCGTCTCCGACTTCGACGATGACCTGAACCTCGTMCCGCAGAAGCGGATTGTCAGCGGAAACCGCCGTAACGGTAGCTTCCCCTAGACTAACCCCCTTCAGCTTGCCGTCCGCATCGACCTTCACGACCGCCCCATCGCTGGAGGTAAACAGCAGCGTATCGTTGGTAGCGTTCCAAGGAAGCACCGCCGAGTACAGGGAATAGCTTTTCCCGATGCCGATCGTAATCGTATCGTCATACAGCTCGACGTCCGTGACGGGAATGACGTCCGGAGCCAGATAAGGCCCGGCCTTGCCTACAATTCCCATGTCGCTGAAAGGAACATCTTGAAAGCCCGGTATTTGCTGGAACACCGCCGCATCAGCCCTCAGATTCAAGTCGCCGCCCGCCAAGTCGACGAAGCCCGGATCCTGATTCGTGATCCAGTTGTTCGCGTATTGCACGAGATTGAACTTATCGTAGGCTCCGTTCGCGTTCGTCGTACTGCTTCTCGGCTTCGTCGGATTGTAGATGACGTTGCTCTGGAACGTATTCGTGTCCGGATAATAGCGGTTCTCCGTGAAGAAATTCGCCAGCTCCGGATATTTCGTCAAGTGAGGCATTCCTACGAAATCGTTGAATCGATCGAACAGCGCGTGCCACGGACCCATATAGTTTTTGGAAATTTGCTGTTCCGGTCCGTCTCCCAAGTACAGATCCGCATAATCATACGGAACTTTGGCGTCGATAAAGAGGTTGTTTCGCGTGCGGATATGAGCGCCGCCGTTGTTCAGAATGGCGGAATTGCCCATCCGGTAAAATATATTTTCTTCTATGGTAATGCCCATCGTGAAGTTATCCGGATACACACCCTGTACGCCGGCTTTGCCCTCCCCGATGTGATGGAAATAATTGCGCCGGATGACCGTTCCCCGTTCCTGCGGCGCTGCGCCCAAATTCATATAGATGGCGCCAAGGTCCGAGAACGTTTTGCACACGTCATAAATATTGTTGTATTCCACGAGATGGTCGTTGCCAAAGATGAGGATACCCGGGTGAGGCGCGTCGTGGATTTCATTGTGGGAGATGCGGTTACCCGCCCCGGTAAGGATGACGGCAGGGTTATACGCTTTATGATAGTAGGCAAAATCATGAATATGGCTGTTCTCCACCACGTTATTGCCCGGCGCAAGCGTCAGCCTGTCGCCGCCGTTCAGAATGACCCCCGTTCCGCCGACATGGTGGATGTGGGTGCTGATGATCGCATGGTTCACGCCTGAAGCTTTGGCAAAATCGTCATACAACCATCGGCTCTGTGTATTGATCCTTACGCCGCCTTCGGTGAAGTTGCGGATCTCGCAATGCACCAGCCGGACATGGCTGCCGCCCATGATGACCGCCGCCGAATCGCGGCCGTTCTCCAGGATCAGATCCTCGAAGGTCACATAAGACGTATTGACGGCATTGATCATCGGAGTCTTCAGCATGCTCACCGTAATCTCGGGAGCTTCCGCTTGAAAGGCTGCCGTCGGCAAGAAATACAGAATGCCTTGGCTTCGGTCGATATAATACTCCCCCGGCATGTCGATCTCTTCCAATAAGTTCTGGGCAAAATGGAAGTCGGGATACCAGTTTTTGAACAGGCCGCTCATCTCGCCGTAAGCCAACGTAATCGATTTATTCGCCGTGTCGATGGACGCGATCCGGTTGTACGACCATTCCCAGCTGTAGCCGAAAATCCCGTCCAGCCATATATCGTCCGCTTCGGTCCACAGCTCCGGCCGATCATACGTGTAGGTAAAGGTCCCTCCGCGTGTCTGAAGATCAGAATCCTTGCGGGTCGGGCCCGGATCGAGGATGTTGCCCATCTGGACCGTTCCGTTGTTGGGCCATCTTGCTAGCGTCATGCCTTGACCCTCGACGTACAGCTCCATCGGCGGGGTTTGGCTGACATCGTTGGCTTTGTAATAGCCGTGACGGCTCATAACGCCGAAGTCGGTAATGCCGTGCGCCGTCAGGTCAACTTGCACGACCCTCGACCTGGCATCGGTGCTGATGATTCGGTTAAGAACCGAAGCGTCCGTTACCGGGACGAACCAGCTTTTGTCCAACAATTGTCCGCCGTTCAGCGAAACGGACTCGCCGGGATAAGCGCGGTAGGTGATCGGTTTGTCCGCCGTCCCCGAGTCCTGCTCTTCCAGCAAAAAGCTTCCGACCCGGTTATAATTACCGCCCCTAAGATAGACCGTAACGCCGCCGTCGGGTAGCCCCGCCGGGCTTTGCTTCAGTCCGCGGATCGCATCTCTGGCTTTCTCCAGCGTAAGGAAAGGAGAGGCCATCGACCCGGTATTGGAATCGCTTCCATTTTGGGATACGTAAAATACGGCTCCGGGACTTGGGTACTCCTCGGCTTGCACGCCCGCAGCGGGGAAACTGCTCATCATCAGAGTCATAATCCATAATACGCTCATCCATTTCCATTTTCTCTTCATCCTTTATTCATGCCTCCTTAGAGATGGAATATCCGAAGAGGGAACCTTTCGGTTCCCGTATCTTAACCTTTCACCGATCCGATCATCGTCCCTTTCTCGAAGTATTTCAACAAGAACGGGTATATCACGAGCACGGGCAAGGAGCATACGATGACGGATGCCATCTTCAGACTCTCCGGCGCGGGCGGTACCAGGTTCGTTGCCGTCGTGAACGGGTCCAGCTTGTTCTCGATAAGAATTTGCCGTATGACTTGCTGCAGCACGTACTTCGACTGGTCGGTCACGTACAGCAGATTGTCCATGAAGGCGTTGATATGATGAACGAGCGACCAAAGTCCGATCGTCACCAGCGACGGGATCGATAGCGGCAGCACGATGCGGAACAAAATCTTCATATCTCTTGCCCCGTCGATGCGGGCCGCTTCGATCAAGGCGTCCGGAATCGAACGGAAGAACGAAAGCATTACCAGCACTTGGAAGGCGTTGGCCGCCGTTGGCAATACATAGACCCATAGCGAATTCAGCAGATGAAGCTCTTTGATTAACAAGTAATTCGGTACGATGCCCCCGTCGAAGATCATGGTGAACAGCAGGAGCAGCACCAAAGCGCGCTTCATCGGAAAATCGGGCCGCGACAGCGGATATGCGGCGCAGACGGTGACGAGCAGCGTCAGAGCAGTACCTACGCCCATCCGGAACAGCGTATTCGCATAGCCCGACCAGATGAACGGATAGTCCAGCAGCTCCCGGTAAGCCGTCCACTCGAAATCGCGGGGGAAGAAATGGAATCCGCTCCGAAGCGCCTCTCCGCGGCCGCTGAAGGAAACCGCGATCACATGAATGAACGGATATACGACGACAAGCGCAAGCATCGTTAATACGACGTAGATCATAGCAGGCGCAATGCGATCCTGCCATTTTTTGGCTTTCATGACTGACTTTCCTCCTGCTTCTACCATAACCCGCTCTCCMCTCGGCTCAGTTTCCTTACGGTCAGATTCGCGCCTAATATGAGCAGAAGACCGACCAGCGACTTGAATAAGCCAATCGCCGCCGTGTAGCTGTACTGGAACTGCTGCAGACCGACCCGATATACGTAAGTGTCGATAACATCGCCGGTTTCATAGGTAACCGGGTTAAGCATATTGATAATTTGTTCGAAGTTCGCGCTTAAGAAGCCGCCCAAGCTCAAGATGAACATGATCGCCACGGTCGGCATGATCGACGGTATATTAATCTTAATGATCCGCTGCCAGCGGTTCGCGCCGTCGATGATGGCCGATTCCTGCAGCTCCGGGTTGATACCCGACAATGCCGCGAAGTAGATGATCGAGCCCCAGCCGAGATCCTTCAGGATGGCGGACACGACGACGATTGACCGGAAGTACTCCTTCTTTCCCATGTAGAAGACCGGCTCTCCGCCGAACCATCCTACGATATCCCCTACGACGCCGGTCGTCGGCGATAGAAAATAGATGATCAGCCCTGACATAATGACCCAAGAAACGAAATGGGGCAAATACATCGTCGTCTGAATGAATCGTTGGAAATACCGGGATCGAACCTCGTTAAGCAACAGCGCCAATACGATCGGAGCCGGGAAAGCGAAGAGCAGCAGGTACAAATTGAGGAGCAGCGTGTTTTTGAGCAGCCGGTAGAAGTCGCTGTTTTGAAACAGCTCTTGAAAATGCTGAAGCCCCACCCACGCGCTTCCCCATACCCCGTCTACCACCCGGAAATCCTTGAATGCGATGATGACGCCATACAACGGACCGTATTTGAAAATGAAGAAAAACAGAAAGGAAAACAGAAACAGCGTAAAAAGCTCTCCATGCTTGCGTATGGTTTTCATGCTACACTTCCTTGAACCTTCGCCGCCTTATCCGCAAGAGCCGTAAGCCTTAACCAGCCCTTGCGGGTCGGCGGAATCGGTTATTTTTTGAATTGCGCCTGGTACATCTCGTTCGCTTCCTTCGTCAGCTCGTCGCCGCCTCTTGCCTTCCATTCCGTGACGAACTTATCGAATTCTTCGAGCGCAATTTCGCCGCTAATAATTTGGGCAAAATATTTTTGCATCAGCGAGGTCAGATCGCTCTTGTATTTTCCGTCAGACGGCAATGCCGAGAACAACAGCGCATCGGTATGCCCCGGTGCGGAAGAATACGTTCCGATCGCTTCGTTCAGCTTCGGATTGGAATACTTCTGACGGTACGCTTGCGTCGTAATGTTGCCGAGGGAGAACAGACGGATGCCTTCTTGGTCGCGCTGCTCCTGCTTTTCGAAGCTGGACAAGAACTTCGTAGCGCCGGAAATCGCTCCGCTCTCCACGAAATCCCAATGCGTCCCCTTCAATCCAAGGGTCGTCATATTGATCGTTTCTTCGTCGCTGCTTTGCGCGCGCAAGATTTCGAACAGCTTCGCGAGCTTCTCCGGCTGGTCCTTCACCTTGTTCCCGATGACGACAAAGTTGCTCTTCACTCCCCAATCCCATGAGCCGTCGCCGCCAGGGCCTACCGGATTCTTCGCGAATACGAGCTCCGATTCCGGATTCAAGGACTTCATCTCCGTCACGGTACCGGATTCCGGAAGCGCGCCTTTGGCAATCTGCTCCTCGATGACGCCGATCCGGTTATTGTAGAGCTTCTTGCGGTAGGAATCCTGCGTATCCGTAATGAATTCAGGGTCGATGACGCCGTCCGCATACCATTGACGCAGCTTAGCCAATGCTTCCTTCGTCTCCGGCATGACGGAGCCGTTGACGATTTCTCCGTTTTTCTCATGCCACATCGTCGGCTCCACGCCGAACGCCCCGAAGATCGAATAGAAGCCGGAGGACCAGGTGGACGTTGCCGTACCGGTCAAACCGTACGTATCTTTTTGGCCATTGTTGTCAGGGTCTTTCTGCGCGAATGCGTACACCGCCTGCTCGAACTCGTCGAGCGTCTCCGGTACTTTCGTGATGCCGACTTGATCCAGCCAATCCTTGCGCCAGAGCATCGCCAGGTCATAAGGCTTTAGATCGATGAACATCGGAATCGCCCATAGCTCGTTATTGAACGTAACGGTTTGGAACAGCTTGCTGTTTTTCTCGATATCGGTGTAATACTCCGGCATTTTCTCCTTTAACATGTTCGGATCGATGCTCATGAGAACGCCTTGATTCTGGTACGCCGCCACGTTGGCCGGATCGCCCAGCATGAAGATGTCGGGAATGTCGCCGGACGCGATGCTCGCATCGGTCACCTTCACGGGCTTAATCTTCACGTTGAACTTCTCTTCCAGCCACTTCTGAACCTGGGAGTTCTCTACGACTCCGGCAGCTTGAAAGTGGATGCCCCATGTAATTTCCACCGGCTCCGCCGCTGCTTCATCTGTGCTGCTTGGGTTCGGGCTGACATTTGGATTGTTCGTATGATTAGTAGTGTCGTTTGCGTTGGAGCTGCAGCCTGCCAATAAGCCGACCGCCACGATAGCTGCCATTAAGGCATTGCTTAATTTGTTCCGTCTAAATTGCAAAAGAATCTCCCCCTATGCATTCGGTATGATGACCGCATCCTCGCTCTTGCTCCCGGCCGGGTAATGGGAGCGGTTACAATATTTACGATAGCCTTCTCCGGCGGCGTTCACAATCCTTTCTTTCGCTCCTTTTTTATGTTTTTGGCGTTTTCGGCCGATTGAACCGAATTATGTTTTTCCGTTTTTCGTATGTTTTTCGGGCATCCGCTTCCCGCTCCGCGCAACTGTGATATAATTCCCCTATTGGCGCCACTAATTGATTTTCGAAAATGTAAGCGCAACCAACCGAGATCACAGGAGAGTGAATGCGATGCCGGGAAACCGTTCGATCAAGCATAATACGATGTTCGTCAAGCTGCTTCTTACCTTGACCGCCATTGCCGTCATTACCGTCGCGCTCATTGCCACGGTCACCTATTCGATCTCGGCGGACAACAGCATCCAGAACGCCATCGCGTACAATGAATCCATCCTGACGCAGCAGCAGGAGCTCATTCACAAGGAGCTGACCGCTATCAAATATAATGCGACCGGCATGATCGCGACCCAGTCGTACCTGTACCAGACGAAAGGGAGCAAATTAAGCGTCAGCTCCCTGATTGATTTGACCGGCTTCGTGGAAGAGCAGAAAAAAATAAGCCCTTACATCGACTCCATCTATTTATATTACGCTCCGCTGGAGCTTGTCCTGACGTCCCGTCCCGAAATCAAGACGTCCCCCATCTCCACCTTCGCGGACCGTTCTTGGCTGGATATATGGAGCAAGCAATCGGAAAGCCGAACGACGTGGATCACGGGTCGGCCGAACGGCTTCGCGCCGGATCATCCCGCCGCCACCTTGCTTCAGAAAATGCCCTTGATCGGCCAAGTGAACGGCGCCATCGTCATTAATTTGAAGCTGGATTTGCTGTTCGACGACTACTTAAGCCACTATCATAACAAAAAAGGCACGACCCTCGTCTTGGGGCCGGACTCCGAGCTGCTTTATTCCGATGCGGAGCCCGCTGCCGGCGAATCTCTGCATCGGCGGATTGACCTTGGCAGACTAAGCGCCGAAAGCGGCTCCTACATCGACGATTCCGACCGGATCGTCTCCTATACGACCTCGGAGCTGACCGGCTGGAGGTTCGTCGACATTACGGAGCGTTCCGTTCTCCTGCAAGGGATGGACCGGATCAAAACCATTGTCGCCACCGTTGCGGCGGTTTACTTGATTGCCGCTATCGCGATTTCCTTCTATTTATCCAGAAGATTGTACCGGCCGCTTCAAAGCGTCATCTCTTATATCGGCGCTTCCGAAGACAGCCGGCGCGACGAGACCGGCTCGCCTGTTCCGGCGGGCGACGAAGCGGGCTTCATCCGTCACCGCTTCGACCAGATGATTCGCAATTGGGAGACGCTGATGAAGGAGAAGCGGCAGGTCGATTCCCTGCTTACCGATAACCGTACGGCCATTAAAGAGAAATACCTGAACGATCTTATTCAAGGCGGAAACGACGATGAACGCAGTCCCGAAGGCGCAGCCAACCAGGCGGCGGAATTGCTGGGACTGCGCCTTGATTGGGACCGGTATGCCATGCTGACGCTCGAGCTTGAGGAGCCTTACCCGGTGAAGGGCAGCGAAGGCATCTTCCATTTTCATCTTTTGCGATACGGGCTTATGGATGAGCTTGGCGCGGATATCGACGGAGAGGTGTTCGCCAAGGACGACAAGCGGACGGTCATTCTTCTCTCCGTTCCCATAGAGGCAGACGACTATCCGCTGGAGCAGGCCAAGAAGCTGAAGCAGCATGTGCTTTCCCGGTATGGCATATCCGTTACGATCGCCGTCAGCCGGATCTACACGGGGGAACAGTCGGTCCGCTCGGCTTATGAAGATACGATTGAAGCGCTGAATTTGAAAATGTACATCGGCAAAGGCGAAATACTTCCGTACGCTATTATTGAAGATTGGAAGGCGGAGGAAAAGGCTTATTATTATCCGTATGAGCTGGAGACGAAGCTGCAGCAAGCGCTGCTGCAGACGGATAAGGAGGAATGCTTCAAGACGATCCGCCAAATCACGCAGACCGCGATCGACAAGAAGCTGGGCAAGGCGAACATCCAGCAGTTGTTCTTCCAGCTGAGCGGAGAAATCGTGAAAACGCTCGTTCAGACAAGGGGCGATATGTCCGCCGTATTCGGCGACCGGACGGCTTACACGGAAGTGCTGGCACGCGCCGAAACGCTGTACGATATGGAGCATTGCCTCGTGGAAATGTRCGACCGGATTATCGACTATCATCGGGAGAAACGCTCCAAGATGACCGACGTGACCTTGCAGCTGGCGACCGATTATATGGATGCGAACTTCAACAAAAACATTTCCGTGGATACGGTAGCCGAACATGTGCAGCGCAGCTCCTCCTACTTGAGCCGCATCTTCAAGGAGGCTACGGGAATGACCGTAGGCGATTATTTGATCCAGCTTCGCATCAAGCGGGCGATGGAGCTGCTCCAGCAGCTGGGACTTTCCATCGAGGAAATATGCAAGGAAATCGGGTACGCGAACGTAAGCTACTTCAATAAAATATTCAAAACCCGCACAGGTCTCACCCCGGGGCAGTACCGGCAGCAGCAAGCCGCCGACAAGCTTCATAGCCAAGTAGGCGAGCACTCTTGAACAACGAGGAAAGCCCCAAGCTCCTGTTTCTGGCAGGATCTCGGGGCTTTCCTCATCTGTATCGCTAATGTCATCGTTTCCCGGGATTACAGTTACTCCTGTACAATAGGATTTGACAGCATTTCACCAATCAGCCTTCCCAGCTCAGCAGGCTCGTTCGCATGATTATACATGCCGAGGAAAACGCTTGTTGCCTTGGGATGAGCGGCGATGATACGATTGACTGCATTTTGCTCATGCGTATACGGAACATTGCGAGTCATTTCGCAAGCTAATCCGAACATTGGCTGAAACTTGCTCGTCAGCTCTCTTTCATAATGCGACGCCATCTTCTCCCATTCGAAGTTCTCCAGCCCGTGCCTGACAAGAACCTCCTTCAGCATTCGGGCGCTATACATGGCATCATGCATCCCCTGCCCGACCGCGGGATCCTTGAACGTAAGGGCATCGCCTATCAAAGCCCACCCTTTGCCCATTGCTTCATGCCAATCATTGTCATAACCGAGCAACCCCCGAATCGGCCCCGCAGATTCGGCTTCCCCCAGTCTCTGGGCAAAGGACGTTTCTCCGAAACCGGTCTGAATGGCTTCTTGGAAGCCCGTCTCCGCATTTTCCTTCATACGGCTGAGCAAGTCCGTGTTCGTAAACGGAAACATCAATCCGACAACATGAAGCTGATCACTGGTCGGGAACACGATCGCGATATATTCCCCTAGCTTATAAAATTCCGAACAAGGACCATCATCTTGACGAAATCCTTTGAAGTAACCGACATAAGAAGCAAAGTCGGTAGGCGTTGACGTCAAGCATTTGCTCCCAGCCAATGCGCGTATCGTTGATCGTCTGCCGTCCGCGCCTACCACAAGCTTGGCCCTGTATTGCACGGCATCTCCACTGGGATGCACGCCCTCGATACCATTCACAATCTCACCATCGCGCAGCAGCCCAGTCACCCGAAACTGTTGCAGAGCATGGACGCGATCCAGCGAACAAGCATGCTCGAATAATATATGGTCCAAATGGGTCCGACGAATGCATAGGCATTCTAATTCTCCATTCACCTCGGGAAAAGTCCCTTCAATGACGGCATCCTCTAGCTGTACATAGGCCCGCTTATAAGTCGGAGTCCCTGTGGCGAGCAGCTTATCCAATACCCCCATCTCTCTTAATATCGCGAGTGAATTATTGAATACATTATGGGTGGATAACACGTCACTTGGAAAATGTCCTTTATCGACGAGCAGCACATCATAACCGGCACGCCCCAGTTCATACGCTAGCGTCGCTCCCGCAATTCGAGCGCCGACAATAATGATATCGTAATCCGTTCTCACCGTTATTTCTCCTCCTCGCTTTCGCTATGCCCCCATCATACCTCCGTATAGGTATGGTCAGCGTCTATCGAAAGATATAGAAGAAGGTTATAACTTGCCGAGCAGCCCGCTATTCTCCGCAAYACGGATAGCTTGTACCCGACCCTGTGCCTGAAGCTTGCTGTACACCCGGTGAAGATGAAGCTTCACGGTACCTTCCGTCAGAACAAGCTCCGCTGCAATGGCTTTATTCGATAACCCCTGCGCCATGAGGAGCAATACCTCCCTCTCTCTCGCAGTTAAGGCATCTATGGACACTTTGGTGACGGCCTGCATATCCCCCTGTCCTGCAGTTCCCGAATGACGACCGAGCATTTGGATAAAAGCCCGTTCTTTGTCGGACCACACGGAGGAAAGTGAAGAAATCGTCTCATATTTGCCCAGACGCTGCATAATAGCAGGTCCCGCGTCCAGAAACGGCCGGATGCAATCATACTGGCAACCAACCCGAACCGCTGAAAACAGCAGACGTCCGCTCTCAACCGAATGGTTCCGGTTCGCGTGCAGCTCGCTAAGCTGGAGAAGCGCCTGGAGCTCGCTTAATGGATTGTCTCGTTTTGCTGCGAAAGTCCTTGCATCAAGCGCTATATCAAAGGCTTCCTCCCAATCTCCTAATCCTATTAAGATCTGAATATAAATGAAATCTTCATCGTTAGGGAACAAGTCACTGCTAGAAACAGACCCTCTTGCCGACCTCCGTTTGCGCTCATCCGCCCAATCGCGTGCAAATTGCGTGTTCCCTAATTGAAGCTCAAGCAGTGCCGTCTTTGCTGCAAGCATGTTATACCAGGTCGAAGTTTGCTGATGTTGAATGCGCAAATGCTCCATCGCATCGATTATGAGGTCAAGCGATGCTTGAATACGCCGTTCCGCGATTAGAATATTCGATAATAGGAGTACAGACGGAACGTAAGAACCGATTATACCGAATTTTTTGCCCAACCGAAGTCCTTCTTCTGCATAACTTCGCGCGAGCGGCAGCTCGTTGTTCAAATAACAAATCTCGGCCATTGCCGTCTGCTGGTAGGATGTAAAGGTACTTTCATGCATACCGTTCTTCTCGATAAATTCACCGTAGGCGCGATGATAGCTCTCGGCATTATTAATCCGGCCTCTAAATCCAAATTTACCTCGAATAAAAGGTACCGTTCCTTCATTAAGTTCAAGTCCCAGACTAAGCAGCAGCGGGGTCTCGGGATCAGGCAAGTCTTCTCTCTCCCCGTACTCTTGAATGAGCGCAAGAGCCCGATCGAAGTTGCCGCTCATGACCRAATGAAAGTTCTCAATAATACGGACCTCTTCCCGCATGCGGACGAATCCCAAGGTGTGCGGATCTGCTTTCATACTCTCTAATGCCGTATTAAGCTTGCGGAGCAGGACCTCGGCCAATGCCGTCCTTCCATCCATCAGATCAA
The DNA here is from genome assembly GCF_052115185.1 of Paenibacillus sp. 2TAB19. NCBI lineage: Bacteria > Bacillati > Bacillota > Bacilli > Caryophanales > Paenibacillaceae > Paenibacillus > Paenibacillus sp. 2TAB19. The sequence continues at coordinate 79,958 of NZ_JBFRGE010000019.1, forward strand.
TCCAGAGCAAAAGCAGCAGATTGCCCGGCTCATTCACGGTATCCGCAGACAACCGCTCCAGCCAGCGGCGAAGCATGGCCGTCTCTCTTCCCTTCAACCAGACATGGGCATGCTGCTGTATCCATGTGGACGCCCTGCTCTCCTCATTAGCAGATAGCGCATGCTCAATGGCTTCCTCCAGGAAGCCGTGTCGTTCATACCATGCAGCCGCTCGGCTGTGCAACAACGCGATCGCTGCCTGGTCTTCGTCCTGAAGCTTGACGCGCAGGAAATCCGCGAACAGATGATGATACCGATACCACTCTCGTTCATCATCAAGGGGAATCAGAAACAATCCCCGGCGCACGAGCTGCTGCATTTTGTCTCTCRTATCGGATTCATTCATAACCGCACTGCACAAAGAAGGGCATAATCGATCAAGTATCGAGGTCTGGAACAAGAATCGCTTCGTCTCTTCAGTCATATGACTGAATACTTCTTCCATCAAATAATCGGCCACATGCCGATTGCGACCGGTCAGCGGCTTGATCACGCCGCCTAATGATCCACTAGAATAGGACAGTGCCGAAAGCTGCAGCATCGCCGCCCACCCTTCCGTATTACGAACGAGATGGCCATGGGTCATGCGATCCGGAGGGGCTCCAGTCTGTTTGTTCCAATAAGAATCTATCTCTGCATCAGTGAAACGCAGATCCGATAGACTAAGCTCATTCAGTCTTCCATTGACCCGCAAAGCGCCTAGCGGAATTGGGATTTCATGCCGGCTGATTAACATCAGGTGCACCGATGAGGGCAACTTGATCAGCCAATCGTACATTGACTCGTGTATGTATTCGGTTGTAATCACATGATAATCATCGAGGACGAGCATCAAAGGCTCGTCTTGTTGCGATAATTCTATTAACGTATTCAGCAGTTGTGCCGATAGCCTCTCAGGGGATTCGAACCCTCCGAGGTCCCCAGATAGATTAATATGGAGCGTCTGCTCCACTGCGGCACGCAAATAACGCCAAAATCGCAGCGGATCATTGTCCTTGGCATCAAGAGACACCCAGCCGTTGCTCAGACCCGCTTGCCGAATCCAGCTGCTTACAAGCGTCGACTTGCCGAACCCGGGCGGTGCGACAACCGTTGTAAGACGAGCACCCCGTGAACGTTCAAGCTGTTGATTCAATCTGTCGCGCGCTATATGTGAAGGGGAACTATCGGGCAAATAGAGCTTCGTCTTCAGCAGCCCTTCCGCCTGATGCGTCTCGAACGCCGCTTTATCAAATTCCGTCATATCCATTCACCTTTTCGCATTTTCCATATTACGAAGTATTCACGAATAAGCGGTCATATTCCTCCCTATTCACCCGGTGCTTTGAACATAAATGATTTCTTGCGGTTTAAATGTCAGCCTTTCGGATTATCCTGATCGCATATTCAATAACGCTCTGTACCGACTATGTATAGGAGATGCGCTCATGGATGCAAACAAGGACCGGTTGATCAAAAAAGCTCTCGCGAGCCCTAGTCTGCGGCAACATATCGTGAATAAAGGAACGATGTTCCTGTACTGCGATTATGCAGGCTTCGCTGCGCGAAACGATTACGGAGCAGCTTGCTGCGCGGTATATAGCCGAACCGTAATGATATCGTCTAAAAAGCTGCCATTCGAGCGGGATCAAGGTTCGAACTACGGCGAAATGCAGGCCATCGTGCTAAGCCTTGAAACCCTATCCGAGGCCTTATTGGAGCTTCGGCCGAAAACGGCTGTCGTTTTTACCGATTGCAGCCGTATTTTGCGTATCCTTGCACAGGACCGCTTCGCGCATCCGCATGACGAGCAAGGCAGAAACGAATTGCTTGCCTATCTAGCCCATCTCAATCGCCTGTTCCCCGAGGTCGACATTCGAATCAAGTATATGGGCAAACACAAGAAAAACAACTACTTGCATAGACTTGCCCACAATGCCGCAAGGGAAGCCGCCTTGTCTGCCAATATGAAAGGCGAAATAAGATAGGAATTGAACGCAGAAGAGCACCTTACTATGAGACAGTAAGGTGCTCTTCTTTCGGTAATCCCGCTCCGCCAACAGGCAGCAAGCTCCTTAAGCCTCTTCGCGATACTGCCCCGGTGTCATGCCTACCATTTTCCGGAAGGAGCGAATAAAGTTTGCGGAGTTGTTATACTGCAGCCGCTCGGCGATCTCTACAATCTTCAGGTCGGACTCCTTTAGCCATTTCTTAGCCATGTCGATCCTGTGCTTCGATAAATAGTCACCGAAATTTATACCGGTCTCCTGCCGAAACACTCTGCTCACATAATGCGGGTGGTAATTGATGCGCGCAGCGCATTCCTCCAGCGTCAGTCCGGAATCGAATTCCCGCGTGATCATATCGATGACCGCCTCGGAAATAAGCTTAAACTGGGAATCGCGGCGGGTATCCAATTCTTGAATGTAAGGAAGTACGAATATCGACAAGAACCACTGCTCCATCTCCCGCAAGTTCCGTAGCTTGAACAACGATTGAATCAACGAGGCTTCATCTTCCGGAATACGGTCCATCGGAATGGACAATTCCTGCCCGAACTTAAGAAGATCGATCAAGAGCCGCAGGAGGGACAGCTGGTAATCCCGATGTTGCGCATGCGGCTGGAACAGCTCTCCGATCAACTGCCTCAAAGCAGTCTCCGCTTGCTCCGCGTTCCCGGCGCGGATCGCATCGAGCAGTGCTTGCTCTCCTGCTATCGGGAATCGGCTCGGACTGCTCTTCTGCGGCTGCACGTCCTCGATGAACAAGATCGATTCCTGACCGAGCCCTACTCTGACTTTAAGCGATGTCATCGCTTCATGGAGCGCCTGCTGGGTTTCCGCGAACGATTCGAACCGACGGCTGATTCCGATGCTTACTTTAATATCCAAGTACTGATGAATCGCCTTCTGAATTTCGTCCGATAGGTTGAAAATCTGCTCTTTGAAGGGCTCTCCCGTCTTCGAGGAGCCGATAAGCGTCACTTGGCAATCCGATTTGACGATCGGCACCAGCCTCTGCTCGGACACGACTAGCTCGCCGACGATATTGCTGATGGCAAACATGAGCAAATCCCGATTGCCTTCCTCGTATCTCGTATCCTTCAGCGTATCGATTTGTATGGCTACGACGCACATGGAAGGCCACGGCTTCTCCAGGCCGTACAGACTCAGCTTCTCCACGAAATCCGTTGGCTGAATCGTGCCGCCGAACAATTTTTGCATAAAAAATTCCTTAAGCTGGATCTGCTGCCCCTTGAGCTCGTTCATGATAAGAGACTGACTGCGGATCAAGTAGTCGACGCGTTCGCCGATCACCTGAAGCTCGCCGCTCGGCTTCTCCATATCGTTCAGGGAAGGAATACCGGTAAGCCTCGAATACAGCGATTGAATCGGACTGTACATTTTCTTGGTGCCGAACCAGGCAACGGCCAGCGTCACCAGCAGAATGACCAGACATACAAGCAAAGTAATCCATCCGATTATTTGATTCTGTTCGTTCACTTGATCGTTGGATATGACCGAAACGTAGCTCCAGCCGTTATACGCCGACTTCCGGTAGGTGACCGTCACGTCCTCTCCGTCGCGCTTCGCTGCATATTGCCCTAACGTCTCCTTCGAATCAGCGAAGGACTTCAGGTAAGCCTCATCCCGCGTGCTGCTTCCAAGCTGGTTGCGGTCGCGGTGAACGATAATATTGGCGTTCTGGTCCACGATAAACGCGCTGCCGAATTTGCTGTTCAGAAACGCGTCAAGCTCCTTCATTACATCGGAAGACAATACGACGCAGATGATCCCGGAAGGATGAAGCGAGTTGAACGGATACTTCTTGACGAAATAGACGGACTGGAACGAATTCGGGGCCTCTGACGAACCACTGCTCCAGAAGGAGCCTGCCGCGTTCAGGGAAAAGGCTTCGAGCGCCGGTCTGAACGCCGGATCGCTGTACTCGTTAACGCCGTTGCTCGATACGATCCAATCGTTGTTCAGGCTGAACAGAAACACGTCCTTGATCCCAAGCTCATAGGTTTGRATCTGCGAGATGCCCTTGTAGAGTTCATGAACCATTTGGAAATCATGATTGGACAAATCCCGGTTGAAAGCGCTTGTAACAATCGGCGACTGCAGCAGCTGCGTAGCCGAATTATCGATCGTTCTGAGCGTTTGCTCGGCACGCATTTGCATTTGCTGCAGCAGCAGCTTATTGCTCTCGTCTACTTTCTCCTGTACCGTTCGGGATGCGTTGTAATAGGCGAACGTGCCCAGCACGATGACCGGAAGCGTGCCGATCAAGATAGACATCAACATCAGCTTCAATAAATAAGACGAGGACCGGAATCTCATAATGCCTCCAATGGGTAGTTTCCTTACAAGTAAATCAAGTGTACTTGAAAACTCCGTATTTAGCCATGACGCGGATTCTGGCGCCTCATCTCAAGGCGGCGTTGTTTATTTCCCTGCCAGCTTGGCGTATTCGGCGTTCATTTCCTCGATTACTTTGCTGCCGCCGCTTTGCAGCCATTGATCGATGATGCTGCTCCAATCGTCCTCATTGACCGAGCCCATGATGAATTTCACGGTAGCGTCGGCTATGATCTTGGAGAGCTCCTTGCCCTTCTCGATATCCGTATTGGAAATAAACGGCGCGGCCGGGTTAGGCACGGCGAACGTCGCATTGTCTTGGAACAGCTTCGTGCTTAGCTGCTCCAGCTCGGTCCCGTAGTTGACGACCCCGTCCTGCAAAATCATGAACTGGTTGCCGTCCGTGATTTCGGCTCTGACCTTCGGATCGGCATTCGGCGTATACGCGCCGTTCTCCAGCGTATATTGCGTCMCTTCAATGCCGTATTTCATCAGATTCTGATTGTCCTTCTCGGACACTTTATCGAAGTAAGCCAATATTTGCTGAAGTTCGGCTTCCGTCTTCACGCTTGTTTTCGGGATCATGTACATGCCCAGATAACCGGAACCTGCGCGCGTTCTGTCGCCGGAAGGGCCCGCGATGCGGTTAAGCAAGTTGATCTTGGCGATCGGATCTACTTTCTTGATGTTATCCTCGATGTTTTTGCCGTCGAGCATATTATCGATCCAGAGTCCGGCTTGGCCTTTGTTCATGACCGAGCGGCCGTCCTGAACGATCGCGAAGTCCTGGTTAATGATCTTCTCGTCATACAGCTTCTTATAGAACTTCATCGTATCGAGGTAAGCTTGCGTCATATGGGACGGAACTAGCTTCCCGTCCCGAAGCTCCCATTCGTTCGGACCGCCGTAATAAACGAGAATGTCTTTGAAGCCGGCAATGTTGTTTCCTTGCATGCCGACAGCGAGGCCGATCGTGTCGTGTTTGCCGTTTTTGTCCGGATCTCCCGTTGCAAAGGCTTTCAGCGTATCGTATAGCTCGTCTACGGTTTTTGGCGCTTCGATCCCCAGATTGCCCAGCCAGTCTTGGCGGATCATCAGCCCGAAGCGCGCGAGATCACGCTCGCGGTACAAGCCGTACACTTTCCCGTCGATTGAAACGTTGTTCAAGACGAGCTCCGACATTTTACTGAGATTCGGGTAGTTTTCCAGATACGGCCCTACCTCCCAAAACATGCCGGAACGGGCGGCGTTGACGATATAGGAGGCTTTCGGTTCCAGCGCCACGAACGTTTTCGGCAGCTCGCCGGAGGCCACGGTAGCGCTTAGCTTATCCGTGTAGGTCGAGGAAGGCACCCAGGAGACGCTAAGCTTCGCGCCCGTCTTTTCCTCCAGCATTTTCAGCACGGAGCTGTCTGCCGGCATTTGCTCCGGACTGTAGGTCGGAAGCATCATCGTCAATTGAAGCGGCCCTTGCGTGCCCCCTGAGTTTCCGCCGGTTTGCGAATTGCCCTCTTCGTTCCCTCCGCAAGCGGTTACGGTCAAGGCAATTGCGGCAAGCAAAGCCCCGGCTTTCGCCAATCTTCTTTTCTGATGTTTTCTGTTCATACGTACATCCTCCCTTTGTCCATTTCTCTATTATATCTTCATCCCTTAACCGAGCCCAGCAATACCCCTTTGGCGAAGTGTTTCTGCAAGAACGGGTATACAAGCAAGATCGGAAGAGTAGATACCACGATTACCGCCATTTTCACCGCTTGGTCCGGCGGAGCGACATAATCCGATTCCATCGCGGCGGAATCTCCGATGCCTCCCGAGGCCAAGATGACAATCTGCCGCAGCAGCACTTGAATCGGCCATTTGGTATTGTCGTTGATGTAGAGCACCGCATTAAAGAACGTATTCCAATGGCCGACCGCGTAAAAGAGCGAGAACGTCGCGATGGCGGGCATGGAGAGCGGAAGCACGATTCTAATAAAAATGCCGAGATCGTTGCAACCGTCGATTTTGGCCGATTCCTCCAAACTTTCGGGCAACTGCTGGAAGAAGTTACGGATAATAATCAGGTTAAAAGCGCTGATCGCGCCAGGGATGAGCAACGACCAATAGGAATCGATCATGCCCAGCTCCTTCACGACGAGGAATGTCGGGATCATGCCGCCGCTGAACAGCATCGTGAACACGATCAGCATCAAGATAGGCTTGCGGAAGTCCATGTCCTTGCGCGCTAACGGATAGGCCATTAAGCAAGTGAAAAACAGGTTGATCAGCGTACCCGCTACTGTAATGTAGACGGTTACCAGCAAGCTTCTGACAAGCGTTCTGGTGGAGAAAATATACTTGTACGCATCAAAGGAAAACTCGGTAGGGAATAAAATAAACCCGCGCATAAACAATTCTTTCTGCGTGGCGAAAGAACCGGCAATGACATAAATGAACGGGATGACGGTAATCAAAGCGAATGCAAGCAGCAATGTAATGTTCACGCTATCGAATATCCGGCTTCCCCAGCTTTGCTTGATCGGCATGGCTGTTCAACGCTCCTTCTTCTAATAGATGCCTTCTTCGCCGAATCGCTTGGCGAGTCGGTTCGCAACGACGACGAGGATCAAACCGACTATCGACTTGAACACGCCGACCGCCGTACTGAAGCTGTATTGCCCCTGGCTGATCCCGACGGAGTAGACATAGGTGTCGAACACTTCTCCGACCTCTCGGTTCATCGCGTTAAGCATGAGGAAAATTTGTTCGAAGCCCGTATCGAGAAAGTGGCCCAGACGCAGGATGAGCAAAATAACGATGGTGCTGCGAATCGCAGGCAGCGTAATATGCCACAATTGACGGATCCGATTCGCGCCGTCCATACGCGCCGCTTCGTACAGCTGGGGATCTACGCCTGACAAAGCCGCAAGGAATATGATCGTTCCCCAGCCCGTCTCTTTCCACATGACCTCGGCCGTTATGATCGTCCTGAACCATTCGTTGCTTACGAGAAAGTTGATCTTCTCCCCGCCGAAGCGGACCAGCAGCTCGTTCATGATGCCGCCCTCCGTCGTCAGGAACATGTAGGCAATGCCCACGACGACGACCCAAGACATAAAGTGCGGGATGTACACCAGCGTTTGTACGATCCGCTTCGTGAATTCCTGCCTCAGCTCATTGAGCATAAGCGCGATGATAATCGGCAGCGGGAAAAAAAACAGGATGTTGTACGTTGCCAATAGAAGCGTATTCCGGAACAGGAGCATGAAGTTGGAATCGCTGAAAAGCCGTTCGAAATGTTTAACGCCTGCAAACGGGCTGTCCCAGAAGCCGAGAAACGGCTGAAAGTCTTGGAAAGCGATAAAGATGCCGTACATCGGCCAATATTTGAAAACAAGAAAGTACAATAAACCCGGAAGAACCATCAAATAGAGCCAACGGTTCCGCAATAGCCTGCGGGCCAATGTCGACGACATGGAGGCTCGCTGCGCATTGACGCGCATTGTCGTTATATTTCTTTTTAGCATGCTGTTTCCATCCTTTCGTTTCCTCGTCCGCAGCTTCATCATACGAGTGCGCCTTGATTGCCGTCGATAGTCCCTGCTTGATCAGAATCGCGTCGGAATGCCATTCCAGCGAGGATTTGCACGCCATTGTCATTAGTTGCGCTCGTTGTCATTGGTTGCTTTTGCAGCTTCATCCATAAAGAAAAGGCCTGCCGAATGGCAGACCCTTCAAAATATGACTACGTTTTTCTACGCCTCGGGACCTCGCTTCTCTTCGATCTCCTTCGAATTTAATCGCTTGAGCACCTTCATCATACCCATGCCGGCCAATAACGCCCAAACCGGTGTGGAGATACCTAGCAAATGAATATGGAGTACGGCTATCGTGAAGGTCACAATTACGGGAATACGCAGCATTTTATCCGAAAAAGCGTTTTTTAACCCCGCAAGAAACAAGCCTAATAAGGAGAAGCCCGTCATTATCGTTACGAATGCAGACGGCAAGCCATTGATCATGTCAATCACTTTCCATGACAATGCTCCAAAGCCTATCACAATCAGGCTCGACACGAGTGCCGCTTTGTATCTATGCTCCTTAACTCCCGCTTCCGCGCTGCTGCAGAGAGCGCTCATCAAACCTCCTACGTTAGCAGCGTTCCCCCCGAACAAACCCGCTACAATGCTTGCCGATCCGGATGCAGTTAACACTTTATTCACGGGGGGATCATACTGATTGCTTCTGAGCGATGCAAGCGCTACGGCAAGATCGTTGCTCAGGATTAACACKGACATCGGAACCGCTATCGACAGTAACCCTTCCACGGTGAAGTGCGGAATCGCGATTAATGGAGGGATATACTCGGCATGCGGTAAGGCGGGATAATGATATTCGAAGCTCAGTCCGATGAGACCGAGCAGAAGTGACCATAATACAGGTGGCAGTCTTTTGGACAATCTAGGCACCAAGAAATAACCGATTCCAGCCAACAGTCCGGCATAAGGAAAGCTGGCGGAAGCCGGAACGATTCCAATAACATAAGTGAGCAGAATGCCTGCCAGCAAAGCGTCGATTAATGGTTTAGGAATCAGGTTCAGCACTTTCGAAAATAATCCGGATACTCCCGCCGCTAAAATAAGGATTCCCGACATTACAAATGCGGCTGCCAGCTCAGAATAGGAGAAGCCTGCGGCAGCCGTACCTAAGAAAGCCGTGGCCGTAATCGAATGCGCTCCGGCAAACGGGATTCTATATTTCAAGGTCAACAGCAGATTCAATAATCCTCCGATGACATAGGCGGAGGTGAACCACGAGACGAGCTCGGGCTTAGATAACCCGGCCGTATGAGCAGCTTGAACGATCATGATAGCTCCGCCCGTGCAGGCGAGCAAAGCAGACATAAAGCCGGTCATTATCGTTTTCGCTCCCATGCCGCCCACCTCCAAGTATTCATACATAAGTGTTATGATAGAAATCATACAAACGGGTTATATGATCTGATTATTCAAGGGGATTATAAGATGTGGAAGCTTGATCGGAGCAGTACAAAAGCACTTTACGAGCAAATTGCCGACCATTTGGAGCAACGGATAGCTTATGGCGAATTCCCTCCCGGCAGCTTGCTTCCCTCGGAACGGAAGCTGGCCGAGCAGCTTCAAGTGAACCGCAGCACAATCATATCGGCTTTCGCCGAGCTTCGTGCTTTGGGCATTATCGAAAGCCAGATCGGCAGCGGAACACGGGTTAGTACGTCCAAATGGGGGGCGACCCCCAAACATACGCCTAACTGGAGCCGATTCGCCGAAGGAGGAAGCTTCCTTCCTAATTTGCCGTTTATGCGAAGAATCCGCGAAGCTCTGGCTCAACAGCCTTCGCTAATCGATTTTGCGAGCGGTGAACTGTCGGCTGATTTAGCGCCTACAGCTGAAATCGCCGCGTTAATGAGCAAACATGATTATACCGCTTATTTGGGTTACGACAATCCTCAAGGCTYGATGTTATTAAGACAGTCTTTAGTTGATTATCTTCACCGATATCGCGGAATCAAGGCAACGGAATCGTCCATCCTGATAACATCAGGTTCTCAACAATCGTTATATTTAATTACGCAATGCCTGCTGTCTCCCGGCGATGCCGTTGCGATAGAAGATCCTTCCTACTGCTATTCGCTGCCTTTGTTCCAGTCGGCTGGACTTCGTTTATTCCGCCTCCCCGTCGACAATGAAGGCGTACAGCCGGAAGATATTCGCGATTTGTACAAAAAACACCGCATCAAGATGGTGTTTCTGAATCCGAATTACCAGAATCCGACAGGAACGGTACTAAGTACGGAGAGGCGCAAGCAAGTTCTTGATCTGGCAAGCGAGCTTGGCCTGCCTATTGTAGAAGACGATCCATTCAGCCTAACCTCGTATGGAGGCGAGCCACCTCAGCCTTTGAAAGCAATCGACACAATGGGCTCCGTTATTTATATCGGTTCGTTCTCCAAAATCGCCGCTTCCGGCTTGCGGATCGGGTGGATGGTAGCGCCTAGCTCCATTGTGGATCGTCTTGCGGATGCTAGGCAGCAGATGGATTTTGGATTAAGCATCATCCCTCAGCTGGTGGCGGGACAATTTCTTCAATCGTCCTATTTCGCTCCGCAGCTGGATCGTCTTCGTGCTCAACTGCAGTTCAAACGGGATTTGCTTATCGAATCGTTGCAGAAGGAATTGCCTGACCTTATCGACTTTCATATGCCGGACGGCGGGTTGCATCTATGGTGCAAATTAAAACCGGATATCCCAGAAGGCAAGCTGCTGGAGGAATCGATTAAGGCAGGAACCGTTTTTGTGCCGGGCAGCGTCTACGGCTCCAATAAAGGCTACGTGCGTTTCACATTCGCAAGACCGAGGCCAGAGGACATCGGTCCGGGGATAGCCCGATTTGCTTCAGCGCTTCGGGCGTTAATGAAATGATATTAGGTTTCGTCTTTGTTTTCATGGCCGTGGTCTTCCCATCTTCTGGAGTAGGCTTTGTTCGTAACCCAGAAAGTCATCCAGGAAAGCACGATAATAATGAGGGCAGCGGCAATCCATACGCCTACCGGAACATTCATAGTTGTACCTCCTATTCTTATTACGATTCTATGATGGAACGATGGTTTCGCTCATCTTCGCGGATGGCATGAGCTCCCCCTATGACGATAAGCAAAGGACCTGCGACAAACGTTAAACAAAGCACGATAAAACATATCCAAGATGACATTGGTCCATCCTCCTTCCTTGTTAGATAAGGCAAAATACTTACGACTATCTTAAAAGTGATGGGGACGGATGTAACCAACCAATCCATCAGATTTTTAGGCCATCCATTATAAAAGGAGATACCCCCAAAGCTTTCGCCATTTAGGGGCATCTCCTTTTATATGGGCACTTCTTTTCGCATACGAGTTACTCTATGCCTCCCGCTTGATTAAGCATGCCAAATGCGAGGCATCGGCATCGCTTCCTTGCCGAGCTCCGCCCATGCGTATTTGAGCAGAAGCTCCGTCTTGAGTCCCGCGGAACCCGGATCGTCCCATAGATTGTTAAGCTCGCCGGGATCCTCCCGCAAATCGAATAAATCGCCATAGGTTTGACGGTAGTAAACCGTCAGCTTATAGCGGGCGTCGACATACGTTTTCTGATGAATCGTCGTCGGTTCGTGACGGAATTCGCACAGCGCATGGTCGCGGGCCTCGGGACGCAGCCCGAGCCACACCTCGCTTTGATCAACGCCGGTCATTGCCGGCGGAATCGGAATGCCGCATAAAGACAAAAACGTAGGCGCAAGATCAACCAGCGATTGAATCGCCGGATTCTGCACCCCTGCAGCCACTTTGCCCGGATATCGTACGAGGAAGGGAAGCTTGATCAAATCTTCGTAATGAAAACCGCCTTTATATTGAAGCCCGTGCTGTCCGAAGAAATGGCCGTGATCGGTCGTAAAGACGACGATCGTATTGTCGGACAGCCCAAGCTCATCCAGCTTATTCAGAATRTGGCCGATATACTTGTCCATGAGACTAATCATGCCGTAATAAGTAGCGACGAGCCGTTTGCGCTCTCCTTCGGGAATAAGATGCGAACAATAGCCATGAATTTCATGGCCGGTTTCCCATAGATGCGAGAAATCGGGGTCGCTCTCCTGCGTCATCCGAAAATGCGGCGGATTGCTGTCGTGCTCGCCTGAAACAGCGCCGGGAATCGTCAGCGACTCCGGGTCATAGGCCGTATCCCAAGGCTCGGGGGCCAAATAATCGGGATGCGGGTCGAAGAAGCTCGACCATAAGAAGAAGGGCTGCTCCTGCTCCCGGTAATGCTCAAGCCTTGCGTTCGTGCGTTCCGCGATCCAAGTGTTGTAATGATATTGTTCCGGGATCGCCCATTTATGCGTAACGGAGGGATCCATCGTGCCGGTCGGCGGCAGGAAATAATCCCGCCAGTTCGCGCAGCCCTTCTCCTCCAACCAATTCACGTAATGCTGTCCGACATGCGCTTCGTTCGTATGGTTGCGCGCCAGCTCCACATGATCGAAGCCGTAGAAAGGACCGTTGAACGATGCCCAGAAGTCCAGATCCTGCAAGATTGGATACGCTTCGAGTGAAGGATATTCGTCGGTTCCCTTCAATGGCTGAAAATGTGCTTTTCCTATGAGCGCCGTCCCGTACCCGTTTGCCTGGAAATCCTCCCCTACCGTATGGCGGTCCTCCAGCAGTTTTGTTCCAAGCGTCCAAGCGCCATGCTGGCTAGGATATTTTCCCGTAATAACCGACGATCTGCTCGGCGTGCAGACCGGACTCGGACAATAAGCTCTGCCGAAAGTCGTCCCCTCCCGGACCAAGCGGTCGAGATTGGGCGTCCGAATCTCGGGATTGAATGCCCCGATCGTATTCCAATGCTGCTGATCGCTCGTAATTAACAAAATATTCGGTTTGTCCATGCTGCGCCTCCCTCGTGCATCGATGCCTAAGTTCAGGCC
>NZ_JBFRGE010000020.1:0-92786 GCF_052115185.1 Paenibacillus sp. 2TAB19
TCTATAGTCCTATCTATAGTCCTATATTACCATATGATTCTAGTAAATCAATACTATCTAGCAAAAAAATAGATCAAAATTTTACAAAAAGGCGGGGACCGACACTCCAAAACCTCCTCAGTTCCTTTATAAACAAGACCAATCGACAAAAAAACTGCCCCGATTACCGTAAAGGCTATCAGGGCAGTTGCTTAGCAATTCTTAATTCTATGCTTTTGTTGATTTTTTCTTTTTGAACGTAAGCAATCCAATCAACAGCAGGCCAAGACCTGCCATATAAGTAGGCAACGAGCTTGTATCGCCTGTTTTCGGAAGCGTTGCTAATGGAACTTCGTTGTCTGTAACAGATGCTTCGTCTTCTTCTTTAACTGCATCCGTATCAGTGTCAACCGATCCTTGCGGTACCTCGTTGTCACCCTCTTCGACAACTTCCTCTTCACCTGCGTCTACCGATCCTTGAGGCGTATCGTCTTCGTCAACAACAACTTCTGTTTCCGGTGTTGCTGTTGGCTCAACTGTCGGAGTCGGTTCTACCGTTGGTTCCGGTGTCGATTCTGGCGTTTCTACCGGCGTAGGAGCTGGCCTTGGTGTTGTTGTTGGTTGTGTCGTTGGTTCCGTTGTCGGCTCTACCGTTGGTTCCGGTGTCGGAACTGGTGTCGGTTCTGGCTTTACTGTCGGCTCCGGTGTCGGTGCCGGCGTTGGTTCTGGCGTTGCTGTAGGCTCCGGTGTCGGAGTCGGCGTTGGTTCTGGCGTTGCTGTCGGCTCCGGTGTCGGAGTCGGCGTTGGTTCTGGCGTTGCTGTCGGCTCCGGTGTCGGAGTCGGCGTTGGTTCTGGTGTTGCTGTCGGCTCCGGTGTCGGAGTCGCTGTTGGTTCTGGTGTTGCTGCCGGCTCCGGTGTCGGGGTCGCTGTTGGTTCTGGTGTTGCTGTCGGCTCCGGTGTCGGAGTCGCTGTTGGTTCTGGTGTTGCTGTCGGCTCCGGTGTCGGGGTCGCTGTTGGTTCTGGTGTTGCTGTCGGCTCCGGCGTCGGAGTCGGTGTTGGTTCTGGTGTTGCTGTTGGTTCCGGTGTCGGTACAATTACAGTCTTCTTCACGAAAAACTCGATTTCACGGATTTTATCCGTCTGAGCTGTCGAGGAACCGGATTTGGTCCCGCTTGCTCCGTAGGATGTCGTCTCCGTTTTATATTTGTTGCCCGATTTCCAAGTAATCTTTACGCACACGACATCATGTTTCAATAAATCCGTGTCGTTGATTACGTTCCAATTAACAGTCTTCTTGTTGTTCTTTAATTCGCCGCTCACGACTTTTTTGCCGCTAGGTCCTACTTCAAAGCTATTAGAATTACCTACCGTATATTTATAGCTGGCATCGTAGCCTTCCGTGCAGCCTGGAGCCGGCAGTTCCTTGTAGTAAAATTTCACATAGGATATTGTTTGTTCTTTATAATAAGTTACCCATTTCCACTTACCGTTGACTTTTTCGTATTTCTCATAAGCATACTGAGGCGCCTGAAGGCCACTTCCGCTAATAGCACCGCCGTCATACTCATAGGTTTTAGTTGCACCATCCGATAACCCTTCAACTTTCACGCAAGTAATGGCATAACCATCTCCCGCATTCCAGTTCAAATTGGTTTTATCGTAGTCGCGGGAACCGCTAACGACTTGGTCCCCATCATCGGATAGGGAAAAATTATAGTTGTAAAAGAAGACCTCATCCACATAATCGCCGCTGCAATTGCTTGCCGCCCCACCGCCGCTTCCATGGGCAAAAACCGTACCAGCCGTACCGATCGTTAAGATGACGACCAACTTCAACAATAGGGCTGACTTCAACCACTTCTTCTTAATCATAAATACCCTCCCCCATAATATATGACGTCATGGCTTCCGCAAAATAAAAAAGACCGCCATGACAGTTCATGGCGGTCGGACGATCATAGCATCGATAGCTTAACGATGCCTTAGACTCCTGGCTTTGCGTCCCAACCTTTCGGATGGTTTGCGATTTACATGAGATATTGTTGTTTTGTTAGCTTTTTTGCATAAATATGTAACAATTGTGATTCGCAAGTCCTATTCTATTACTGTTACTATGAAGGTGTCAATACTAGATTAGCATTTTGAGAACATAAATTTCACGCCATTAAATGTATGCGTATTCATGCGTTTGTTCGACAAATTTCATCATGATAATTAGTAGAAGAAATAAGAAAAAGCGCGGCCGTCAGACGGTTATTCACCATCAACACGGCCACGCTTCTATAGTTATTTATATCTTGCTTCCATATAGCTCGTCTCTTACTCGCCAGAGCGATGATCTCTCATATGCGGGAACAACAGTACGTCCCGGATCGAAGGCGCATTCGTTAACAGCATAATGAGACGGTCGATGCCGATTCCCAAACCGCCAGTAGGCGGCATGCCGTATTCAAGGGCGCGGATGAAGTCATCATCCATCTCATGCGCTTCGTCGTTGCCGTGCTCTTTCTCTACGAGCTGTGCCTCGAACCGTTCGCGCTGGTCAATCGGATCGTTCAGCTCGGTAAAGGCGTTCGCGTGCTCGCGTGCTACGATGAATAGCTCGAAGCGGTCCGTGAAGCGCGGATCGGCTTCACTCTTCTTCGCCAGCGGCGAGATCGCAACCGGATGTCCGGTAACGAACGTAGGCTGGATGAGCGTATGCTCGCCAAATGTTTCGAAGAACGCGTTCAAGATATGACCAAACGTCATATGCGGCTCAACCGCAACTTTATGCTCTTTAGCAAGGCGATGTGCTTCCTCGTCGGTCATCTCCACGCTGAAGTCGACACCTGTAAGTTCCTTCACGAGATCTACCATCGAGACGCGGCGCCATTGCGGAGTCAAGTCGACTTCTTGGCCTTGGTACATAATCTTCGTTGTGCCAAGCACCTCTTGTGCGATATGCGCAATCAGATTCTCGGTCAGAGCCATAATATCTTTGTAGTCAGCGTAAGCCTCATACAGCTCGATCATTGTGAACTCAGGGTTGTGACGCGTCGAGATACCCTCGTTGCGGTATACGCGGCCGATCTCATATACCTTCTCCAAGCCGCCCACGATAAGACGTTTTAGATGAAGCTCGATCGCAATACGCATATAAAGCTGCATATCTAGCGCATTATGATGAGTGATGAAAGGACGAGCAGCAGCTCCGCCCGCTATCGAGTGCAACGTTGGTGTCTCTACTTCTAAGTAACCTCTCGAATCGAGATAACGGCGCATCGATTGAATGATTTTGGACCGGGTAATAAACGTTTGTTGAACGTCCGGATTCACAATCAGGTCGACATAACGTTGACGATAGCGCAGTTCGACGTCCTTCAGGCCATGGTACTTGTCAGGCAGCGGAAGCAACGACTTCGTCAATACGTCAACATCTTGCGCTTTGACGGAAACTTCGCCTGTATTCGTCTTGAACACGACGCCATGTACGCCGACAATATCACCAATATCAAGCAGATCGAAAGCAGCGAACTTATGCTCTTCGACCGTGTCCTTGCGGACGTAGATTTGAATCTTGCCGCTCAAGTCCTGGATATGCGCGAAGCCTGCCTTGCCCATGCCGCGCTTCTGCATAATACGGCCGGCGATGCTCACTTTAACCGCTTGGCCTTCCAGCTCTTCCTTCGTAGACGCTTCATAGGCTGTTAGTATATCTTTGGCATTATGAGTGCGCTCGAACTTCTTGCCGAATGGGTCAACGCCTAAAGCGCGAAGCTCGTCTAGTTTGTCTCTGCGGATCTGCAGAAGCTCACTAAGCTCCTGCTCCTGTCCCTGCTCGTTATTCTCATGTTCCACTTTCGTTCATCTCCCTGATACGTAAGGGTAACCGATAACGTTCAAAAAGCTTCCGGCAAGGAAGCTTTCTAAACCATTCATCGCAAACCTTATTTTTTGATATCGACAATTTTATATTGAATGATGCCGGCTGGTACGTTCACTTCTACAACGGTGCCTTTTTTCTTGCCTAGAATCGCCTTGCCAACCGGACTTTCATTAGAAATCTTATTTTGGAGCGGATCGGACTCCGCAGTGCCTACAATCGCATATTCCATTGTGTCGCCGAATTCCATATCTTCAACCGTTACAATCGAACCAATGCTCACCGTATCGATATCGATATCATCGTTATTGATGATACGCGCATTACGAAGCATCTTCTCAAGCGTAATAATACGGCCTTCGATAAATGCCTGCTCATTCTTCGCGTCCTCGTATTCGGAGTTCTCGCTAATATCGCCATAACCGATTGCAACCTTGATCCGCTCAGCGACTTCGCGGCGCTTGATCGACTTTAAGGTTTCCAGTTCCTCTTCAAGCTTCTTTAAGCCGTCCTGAGTCAGAATGATTTGCTTATCGTTCATCTTTCCGATTCTCCCGTCGTGTGACTTATTTTCATACCGTGTATGAATTCACTGTTACCTAATATATTACGCTTCATTGCCATCATACCTTGAGTCATTTCACTTTAAAGGAGTCTCTTGAGAGCCTCTTTGGATTATATTGCACGATTATATTTCAAAGTTGCCCCCAATGTCAATCAAAGCCAAACGTCCCATTGAAACCGTTTCACTTAGGCGTGAATCCATACATTCCGCATCATGCCGACATCTGTCGAACTTTGTCGATGCAAGTGCCGCTGCCTCCAAAATGAAGCATGCTCCGACATGGCGCTCCATTAAAAGCAGCGGCAACCGGCGATCCATTTAATGAATGATCTCTTCCGCTGCGGTATGGACGGATGAAGCGCCATTCTGCTCCTGCACGGCCTCTTCCTCCAATGAACGAATATAATTTTCCAAAATCGCCACCATGCGATCGCGGTCCGTTTCTTCCATAATAACGTCCTTCACGCGCGCGCCGCCTGGCAAGCCCTTCAAATACCATGCTAAGTGCTTGCGCATCTCGCGCACGGCTACCGCTTCGTTCTTCAGCGCGATCAGTCGGTCAAGGTGCAAGATCGCGACTTCCATCTTCTCGCGCGGTGCCGGATCGCCCAGAAGCTCGCCCGTTGCCAAGTACTGAATCGTACGATAGAGCATCCATGGGTTGCCCAACGCGCCGCGTCCGATCATAACGCCGTCGACGCCGGTGTGATCCAGCATCCTTCTCGCGTCTTCTGGCGAGAATACGTCGCCATTCCCAATTACGGGAATAGATACCGATTGTTTGACATCCCTTATGATGTCCCAATTCGCCTTGCCCGTATACAGTTGCTCCCGCGTCCGTCCATGTACGCTAACGGCTTTGCCGCCTGCGCGCTCAACCGCACGAGCGTTCTCGATCGCATAAATATGCTCGTCATCCCAGCCGATACGCATCTTCACCGTAACCGGCTTTTTCACTGCGTCTACGACAGCAGATACCATCTCATAGATTTTGTTCGGGTCAAGCAGCCAACGAGCGCCGGCGTCGCATTTCGTTACCTTCGGTACGGGGCATCCCATATTAATGTCTATAATGTCTGCATTCGTCTGCGTATCGACAACCTTCGCCGCCTCGACCAGCGACTCACGGTCGCCGCCGAATATTTGCAAGCTAAGCGGCTTCTCGCGCTCGTCAACGAACAGCATCTCCATCGTTCGTTTATTTCCGTGCAGGATCGCCTTGTCGCTCACCATCTCCGCGCATACAAGTCCCGTTCCGAATTCCTTTGCTATTAAACGAAAAGCAGGGTTGCACACGCCTGCCATCGGCGCCAGCACGACCCTATTCTTCATCTCGATGTCGCCGATTTTCAGCATGCCGTTCCAAACTCCTCATTGATATTATTTGATCCCAAGCGCCCTGTGCCGGACGTCAGGCTTTATTCACGGTTATCCGACATTAATTCCTCATAGTCGATCCCAAGCGTGCTCGCGATATGGTTAAGCAGCTTCGGGTCTGTCTTCCTCGTACCGCGCTCAAGCGAGCCCAATACCGCAACAGATACGCCAAGTACTTTGGCCAGCTCCTGCTGTGTGTAACCCTTCAGCTTCCGAAAGGCTCTGACGCGCTGCGCCAATTGATTGTTTTCCATAACGTGATGCCTTCCTTTCCATCCTGAAGCGCGCTGCCGGCCGCACGTGCAACCTCACTCTGCAGCGTATGCGATACTTCGATAACATCGTTTAACGGCACAAGCACGAATGACCGCTCCATCATGCGCGGATGCGGCAGTGTCAGCTCCTCTTGATCCATTCTGACATTATCGTATAGCAGGAGGTCGAGGTCAATGGTTCTCGGTCCCCAACGTATCTGCCTAACTCGCCCTAGCTGCAGCTCATATTCGAGGAGCTTGCGCAGCAGTTCGATCGGACTGAGCGAAGTGCGGATCGCTATCGCCATGTTCAGAAATGCAGGCTGATCTGTATAGCCGACAGGATCTGTCTCATAGATGCCCGACACACTCCGTACTTCAATGGTTGGTTCATGGTCAATCAGTCCGATAGCCTCCATCAGAAGCTGCTCTCGCTCTCCCATATTCGACCCTAAAGCGACGTACGCTTCGAATGACTGCCCGTTAGGCGGGAATCGCTCTTCCATGTGCATCCCGCTTTCTCCGCATCTCGATCGTTACCCCGTCAAAGTGGATATCGAACGGAGGATGCGGCTTTGTTACTCGAACCGTCACTTCATTTACCATAGTATAAGCTTCCAGAACCCGTGATGCAATGTGACCTGTTAAAGCTTCAATCAGCTTGAAAGGAGGTCCTTCCACGATCTCTTTCGTGAATGCATGGATCTCCGCGTAGTTAATTGTATAGTTCAAATCATCGGTCTCAGCAGCTTGGCCAAGCTCCATATGCAGCACGACATCGACGTAAAATTGCTGCCCCAGCTTATTCTCTTCGGCAAAAACGCCATGATACCCGTAGAAGCGCATCCCTTTAATCGCCATTTGGTCCATTTCCGTCACTCCCCTCACAGGCAAACGTCTTATTTCTTACTTTGTTGTCTTAAATTTCAAAATAGCGTCCGTCATCAAAGCGGTCTGCTTCATCTCGCGAACGTCATGCACCCTTACGATATGACTGCCTTGCGCGATACCAAGCGCGACTGTCGCGGCTGTGCCGAATGCCAACTCTTCCACGGGCAAGCTCAGCGTGTCGCGAATAAACCGTTTGCGCGATGTGCCGAGCAGCACCGGATAGCCCAGCGCCGACAGTTCGGATAAGCGAGCAAGCAGCTCCAAGTTGTTCTCGTACGTTTTGGCGAACCCGATACCGGGATCGAGCCATACCTGAGTCTCCGAAACGCCGGCCGTCTTCGCGATCTCGACACTGCCAAGCAGATCAGCCAGCACATCGGGCACGAAATCGTTGTAGTCCCGCGCATGACGGTTATGGTTAAGAATAACGGGACAGCCGAACTCTGCGGCCACTGCCGCCATCTCGGGGTCACCCTTCAAGGCCCATATATCGTTAATAATGTGAGCGCCCGCTTCGAGCGCCTGACGTGCAGCAGCAGCCTTATACGTGTCTATAGACAGCGGTAAATGCGGAATTTCCTTCCGCACCGCTTCAATAACAGGAATGATGCGCCGCAGCTCCTCATCAAGAGGAACGGGCTCGAAACCCGGACGCGTCGATTCGCCGCCGATATCGAGAATATCCGCCCCATCCTCCACCATAGCAAGCGCGTGGGCTACTGCAGCATCCACCCCCGTATACTTGCCGCCATCAGAGAAGGAGTCAGGCGTCGCATTGAGAATGCCCATAATTAATGTACGTTTGCCAAGCTCCAGCCGAATGCCGCCGTTCAACTCATATAACCAATGTCTATTATGCGTGCTGCTCTTGCTCATGCTGCCACTCTCCTTAACCGTTATTCATTCCCGACAAGTCGCGATGTATCCGCACGATAGAGCGCTAGCAAGCCTCTCGTCAGATCTCCCGCATAACCGTCGCCAACTTGTACAGTCTCGTTCCTGCTCGCAATGTCGGATAGCGTCGTAATCGGTATAAGCTCCTGTATGGAGTTAGTCATCCATATTTCATCAGCCCGTACAAGCTCTTCCCATGTAAAATGTCCTTCATGCACCGCATGCCCCGCTTCCCGTGCAAGCTCGATAACACGCTCGCGCGTTACACCGGGTAAGATGCCCGTATCAATAGCCGGCGTGCACAAAATGCCGTCCTTCACATAGAACAGATTGCTCACAATGCCTTCAGCGATCCAGCCTTCCTTCGTCAGCATAAGCCCCTCGGCTCCTGACGGAGGAGAAGAGGCAAGCAGCTCACGCTTCGCAATAATATTATTCATATAATGGAGAGATTTGAATCTGATGTCGCCTTCCGGCGTGTTCCGCCGCGTCTGCAGCAGCCTCAGCTCTCTTCCATGCATAGGAATCGAATCATTGACCGGCGGCAGCGACTTCACGAGCAGCAGCACGCTCGGCTGCTCGTAATCGCCCGTTGGCAGACCAAGCTCGCCAACACCTGCGCTTACCGTCAGACGGACATAACCGTCCGTCAGGCCGTTCGCAGCCAGCAGCTCCGTCACCTGTTCGCTAATTCCCTTCTCATCGCCGCGATACAGAATGCCTAGCTGTTCGCAGCCAGCCTGCAGCCGCCTTAGATGGCGGTTCAGCAGGTAAGGACGGCCGCCGTAAGTACGGAACGTCTCGAACAGGCCCAAACCGTACAAAAAACCGTGATCGTAGACCGAGATCACGGCTTCGCCTGCTTCCTTAACAGAGCCGTTCAAGCTGACTTTCATCGCGCGGCTCCGGTTTTATTTTGCAAAAAGTTACGAAGCATCGTCAGGCCATGCTCCGTGATGATCGATTCAGGGTGGAATTGAACGCCCTCAATCGCGTATTCCTTATGACGAAGACCCATAATCTCGCCTTCATCCGTTTCAGCCGTAATCTCGAGACAGTCCGGCAGCGTCTCGCGTCGAACGATCAGCGAATGGTAGCGCGTCGCCGTGAACGGGGATGGCATGCCTTCGAAGATCGACTTGCTGTCATGATGAATGAGTGAAGTTTTGCCGTGCATCAGCTTCTCCGCGCGGACAACCTCGCCTCCGAACGCTTGTCCGATCGATTGGTGGCCTAGGCATACGCCGAAGATCGGTATAACGCCTTTGAAATGGTCGATGAGCGAGAGACTGATTCCCGCTTCATTAGGCGAGCAAGGACCTGGCGAAATGAGAATATGGTCGGGCTTCAGCGCTTCAATGCCCGCTAGGTCGATCTCGTCATTTCTTTTGACCACAATCTCTTCGCCAAGCTCTCCCAAATACTGAACGAGATTGTACGTAAAGGAATCGTAATTATCAATTACAAGGATCATCGTCTAAGCTCCCCCTCTTATCCGTTGTTTGCTCCGGCCAACTGTTCGCTATACTGAACGGCCTTCCACAACGCCTTCGCTTTGTTCAGAGATTCATAATATTCGCGTTCCGGATTCGAGTCGATCACGATACCGGCACCTGCCTGTATATGAGCAACGCCATCCTTGATAGCCATCGTTCTAATAATAATATTAAATTCCATATCGCCGTTATAGTCAATCCAGCCGAGCGATCCCGTGTACGGACCTCTGCGTACCGGCTCAAGCTCCTCTATAATTTCCATCGTTCGAATCTTCGGTGCTCCTGTAATCGTGCCTCCCGGGAACGTAGCCGCAATGACGTCATATGCGTCCTTGCCTTCGGCAAGAACCCCTTCGACTTGCGACACGAGGTGCATCACATGCGAGTAATACTCGATGACCATAAGTTCCTTCACTTCAACCGTCCCGTACGTCGATATACGGCCGAGGTCGTTGCGTTCCAGATCGACGAGCATAATATGCTCGGCGCGCTCCTTCTCGTTAGCGACAAGCTCCTCTGCAAGCTGGCGGTCTTCTTCCTCTGTCCGCCCTCTGCGCCTCGTGCCGGCAATCGGCCTCGTTGCCAATCTGCCGTCCTGCAGCTCTACGAGCAGCTCCGGTGAAGCCGACACCAGCTGGAAGTCAGGGCAGCGCAGGAAGCCCATGTATGGCGACGGATTGAACAGTCTGAGCCATTCGTACAGCTCTTCCGGTGACGTATCAATCGCACGGCTTTGACGCTGGGACAGATTTACCTGGAACACATCGCCTTGGCCGATATAATTGCGAATCGCTTCTACGGCGTCCATATACGCCTGCTTCTTGAACGGTGAGCTAATATCGTTCATTTGTTCGATGTCGATATGAAGATGATCCGCTTCCGTCAGCTTAAGGCGCTTCTCCTTGACCGCCTCCGCCTTGCGGCACGCTTTCTCTTCTTCGAACCATGTCAGCCAGTAGTCTGTCATCCCCTCGGCGCGAGACAGCGCACGATCGTAGGCTTCCAGCAGCTCCTCCTCACTGGCGTTCGGATCAATTGGCATATGGACAGCACAATAAACGACAGAGCGCTCATGATCAATAATCCATAGTTCATTCATTCGCATGAACAAGTAATCCGGCAAAGTCAGATCATCGTCCGCAAGCTCCGGCAAACGTTCTATCGAACGTATCACATCATAGCTCCAGTAGCCGACACAGCCGCCGATCCACTTCGGTCCATAAGCTAGACGCGGTCCGACTGCGCCCGCCATCCATTCCCTCATCACTTCAAGCGGCTTGCCATGCCAGTTGCGCCGGCTTTGCTCCTCTAGCGATTCGTAGGTGACGGACTCGGCAGTCAGTCCTTTGCCCCGAATAATGGCATCCGGATGCAAGCCCAAATACGTATACTTGCCATCCTTCCCGCTCTCCAGCACAACGGCATACGGTGATGCGTCCTGCCATGCTTCTTCCCAAGAAGTGACTATGCCGCTATCACGGCTCTGAATCGGCAATTCCTTAAGCAACGGAAGCGTCGTATATTTCCGCTCGGCGTGCCACCGGACCCACTGCTTTCTATCGGTGACCATCACCCTCAACCCCCGTTCATCTGACTTATTTTGCCTAGTATACAGAATAGCGCGGCAAAAGAAAAGGGCGTGGCTTCTTTCTTGAAGGGCCCAGGCAGTAAATGGAGAAAAGCCTCCCACTCCGAGGAATGGAAGGCTTGAATTGCAGCTATCGTTATGGATTAGTTGTCGAAGTTGAAGAGCGGTGTGCTCAGGTAACGTTCACCGTTACTTGGAACAATCGCTACTACGCGTTTGCCTTCGCCAAGTTCTTTGGCAACTTGAAGCGCTGCGAAGATCGCTGCGCCGGAAGAAATACCGCAAAGGATACCTTCTTCTTTCGCTGCGCGACGCGCGTATTCAAAAGCATCTTCGTTCTCAATTGTAATAACGCCGTCATAGATCTCACGGTCCAGGATGTCAGGCACGAAGTTAGCGCCGATACCTTGAATCTTATGAGGACCTGGCTTGCCGCCGGAGAGCAACGGGGAAGCCGCAGGCTCAACCGCGTAAATTTTGATACCGTCGAAATTCTTCTTCAAGATTTCGCCAGCGCCTGTAATCGTACCGCCAGTGCCGATACCAGCGATGAAAGCGTCCAGCTTGCCGTCAAGCGAGTTGATCGCTTCTACGATCTCAGGACCAGTCGTTTCGCGGTGAATCTTCACGTTCGCTTGGTTCTTGAATTGTTGCGGCAGGAAGTACGAAGGGTTCTCTTGCGCAAGCTCTTCCGCTTTGCGAACCGCTCCGTTCATGCCTTCCGATCCTGGCGTCAGAACAAGCTCAGCGCCGTAAGCGCGAAGCAGGTTGCGACGCTCAAGGCTCATCGTCTCAGGCATTACAAGAATAGCCTTGTACCCTTTCGCTGCTGCGACAAGAGCAAGCCCGATGCCTGTGTTGCCGCTTGTTGGTTCAATAATCGTATCGCCAGGCTTAAGTACGCCTTGTGCTTCAGCTACTTCGATCATGCTGATTGCAATACGGTCTTTCACGCTTGCGCCTGGATTCTGGTACTCCAGTTTCACGTAAACTTCTGCGCTGCCTTCAGGTACGAGACGGTTCAAACGGACAAGCGGTGTATCGCCGATTAGATCTGTAACACTATTCACGATTCTAGCCATGGAAATGATTGCCTCCCTATTCCGACTAAATTAGTAGGTTATTAAACTAATTCCATCTTAACAATGTCTTGCATCCGTTGTCAATAGCGACTTTATCTATATTTTGCCTGATTACTCAGCTATATCCTAGCCATCCCATTCATCGTCCTGATAAACGAGTGGCTACTTGTTCTTAACCGCTTTATATTTGACAAGCAGCTTCTCCTCTTGTGCACTCATCGGGCCTGCTAGCTCCAAAGCAAGCTGCTTGCGAACCGTATCCTTCAGCCGGCTTTCGGTCATGGTCGTTGTCATTCTGCGCTCCACAAGCCGAATGATGGCGAAGCCGCCATCCACGGCAATCGGCCCAGCCATCTCGGCAATCTGCAGACGGCTTGCCGTATCCATCATCTCGCTGTCATAGAACGGGTCGTCCGCATCAATAAGCCCGAGATCGCCGCCATCTTCCGCCGTGAACGAATCCATCGAATACGTTCGCGCCATCGTAACGAAATCTTCCCCTTCCGTTAGCCGCTCCAGCACCTCGTTAGCTTGCTGCTCGTTCTCCGTCAGTATCCACTGAAGATGCAATTGCTCTTTGGGGGCGAACTCTTCCTGATGCTCAGAAATATACTGTTCCACCTCGTAATCGGTAACATCGATACTGCGAACAACGATTTTTTCCATTAATAAGCGATATCGAACATCCTCCAGCAGCTGTTCCTGGGTATAGCCTAGCTGCTCTTGCATGACTTCATAAAACTCAGCTTCGCTCTCGTAGCCTTCAGCCATTAGTTCCAGTTCTCTAGTCTGCTCCTGACTCGATACTGTCAAATTCGATTGAGCTGCTTCCAGCTCAATCGCTTTGTGGAGCATCATCGTCCGCAGTACCTCGTCTCCGTACTGCTTTTGCAGCTCRGCTTGCAGCTCGGCCATCGTAATTGGCTCGCCATCAACCGTGGCAACAACTTGCCCCATGTCCGAAGGAGAACTGCCGTCCGCATCGCCCACACCTTCCGACTCTTCATTGCCTTGTGTTCCGTCACCGACTAGCGGCTGCTGCGATGGCCACACTCTGACGACCACAACGACAGCAAGCACAACCATACATACGGCTTGAAGGATGACAACGGCCTTCAGCACCTCGTATTTCTTCATTCCCCTACTGCCTCCGATTAATGGATCGGCTTCGGCTTCGCTTGATCAAGCAGTTCTTCTAGCTTATCCCGTTCGAAGGTATACGCCTCGTTGCAAAAATGGCAAACGACTTCCGCTTTTCCGTCTTCTTCAATAATTTGTTGCAATTCAGTCGCGCCAAGGCTAATCAGGTTCCGTTCCATTCGCTCGCTCGAGCATGGGCAATGGAATTCGATGTCCATCGTATCGTGAATCTTAAGACCATCCTCACCAACAAGTCTGATCAATATGCTCTCCGGCGTCTCGCCTTGTGCAAGCAGCGATGTCAACGCAGGCATCCCCGCAAGCGCCTGCTCCAACCTCGTAATATCAGCATCCGTAATACCCGGCAGAAGCTGAATGATATAGCCGCCTGCTTGAATGACCGAATTATCTTCTTCAACCAACACGCCGAGTCCTACCGCTGTATTCGTCTGTTCGGATACCGCAAAGTAGTAAGTGAAGTCTTCGCCAAGCTCGCCTGATACAATCGGTACGCTTCCAATATAGGACTCTTTCAGCCCCAAATCCTTAGTAACGTAAATAAAACCATTACGTCCTACTGCGCCTGCCACATCCAGCTTTCCGAGCGCGTTGCTCGGAAGCTGCACCTGCGGATTGTCTACATAGCCGCGTACTTGCCCCTTCGCATTAGCATCCACGACGATCTGGCCTACGGGACCGTCGCCTTTCACTTGAATAATCAGCTTCTCTTCGCCTTTCAGCATCGCACCCATCATCGCGCCAGCCGTAAGCGTTCGCCCAAGCGCCGCCGTCGTCGTTGGATACGTTGCATGCCGTCTGCGCAGCTCTTCGACAAGCTGAGTCGTGCGCACTGCGAATACGCGCAGCTTTCCATCCCAAGCCGTTCCGCGCACCAGCACATCCTTCATCAGCTCATTCATCATGATCCCTCCTGATTGCGTTCATATATAATACGCAGCCCTTCAAGCGTCAGAAGCGGATCGACTTCTTCAATCGTCTCCGATTCGGCAGCGATCAGCTCGGCCAAGCCGCCTGTCGCCACAACGCGAGGAGATACGCCGAATTCCTTACGAATGCGATTCACAATTCCGTCTACTTGCCCGGCATAGCCGAAAATAATGCCAGCCTGCATCGACGTCACGGGATTGCGCCCAATAACGCTCTTAGGTCTCACAAGCTCGATCCTCGGCAGCTTAGCAGCGCGCTGGTACAGCGCTTCCGTTGATATCCCGATGCCCGGCACAATCGCGCCACCTAAGTAATTGCCCGCTTCGTCAATATAATCGAACGTCGTCGCCGTTCCGAAGTCCACCACAATAAGCGGCGTGCCATACTTCTCGATGCCCGCTACCGAATTCACGATCCGGTCGGCACCGACCTCCCGCGGATTCTCGTAGCGAATGTTCAGCCCCGTCTTTACTCCAGGCCCGACAACAACTGGCGTCTTGCGCAAATATTTGAGACATAGCTGTTCCAGCGTACGCATCAAAGGCGGAACGACAGACGAGATAATAACTCCGTCCATCTGGTCAAGCTTCACGCCCGCGAACTGAAACAGATTGTGTATGTTAATACCGTACTCATCAACCGTAGCCGATCGGTTCGTGCTGAGCCGCCAATGATGAAGCAGCTCCTTGCCCTTGTATATGCCGAGCACGATATTTGTATTCCCTACATCGATGACGAGAATCAACGCCGCTCGCCGCCCTTCTTCTCATTCAGATCGAGGCTAATATCCAGCGCCTGGAACGAATAAGTCAGTCCGCCAACGGATATCACGTCGACACCGGTGGCTGCAATGCCATGAACGGTAGCCAGCGTAACGCCGCCGGATGCTTCAACGATAACATGCGGTGATGTTGCTTTAATATGGGCAACCGCCTCTGTCATACGCTCGTTCGGCATATTGTCCAGCATAATGATATCCGCGCCGACATCAAGCGCCTCTTGCACCTGTTCCATCGACTCGGTCTCTACTTCAATCTTCATCGTATGCGGAATTTGTCTCCGTGCGGCTTCAACGGCAGCTCGGATGCCTCCTGCGCCCTTGATATGATTGTCTTTAATCATTACCGCGTCATACAGCCCGAAACGATGGTTCGAACCGCCGCCGACCCGAACCGCATACTTCTCCAGCATCCGATGACCCGGCGTCGTCTTGCGCGTATCGACAAGTCTTACCGGCAAGCCGGCAAGCGCCTCAACGAACTTAGCGGTCTTCGTTGCGATGCCCGATAGGCGCTGCATGAGGTTGAGCGCTAGCCTCTCCCCCGTAAGAAGACTGTGCGTGCTGCCCTCGACAATCGCAATAACTTTGCCCTTCTCCACACGCTCGCCATCCGTTGCCATGGCCTGGAACACAAGCGATGGATCAACAACCTCGAATACGAGACGGGCAATGGGTAGACCAGCAATAATGCCGCTCTCCTTCACATGGATTACAGCTTTCGACAACGAGCCGCGCGGGATCGTCGTCTCTGTCGTAATGTCTCCGCTGCCTATATCCTCTGCAAGCCAAGCGCGAATCTGATCGCGCATGATCGCATCATATCCGCCTGTCGTCCACTCATACATCTTCAATACGCTCCTCCGTAATGCCATGTAAACGGTGCAGCACCGTATGCTTGCGCCAATTCTGATCGTCTCGCTGCGGGAAATCCTCACGATAATGCGCTCCGCGGCTCTCTTGCCGCTGCAACGCCGCCTCAGACGTAAGAAGTGCGCAAGTAAGCAGATTCGCGAATTCGTATTCCTCCGCTTTCGTTAGTACCGATTGATAGATCGGAAGCTGACGCTTCAGCTCCTCGATTCCTTTCTCAAGGCCTTTGGCGTTGCGCCGCAAGCCGGCATACCTAACCATAATTTTTTGCAGCTTCAGCCTTTTCTCGACAATCGCCTGTGTCGGCGCGCTTACGCGGCCCGGCTCATTCTCGATTACAGCCACAACGTCGTTCTTCGGCAACTCGTTGATCCGTTTCACAATACGACGGCCGAAGACGATCGCCTCGGACAGCGAATTGCTGGCAAGCCGATTAGCGCCATGAACACCTGTCGAGGATACTTCGCCGCAGGCAAAGAGCCGCTTTATATTTGTTTCCCCATTTAGATCGGTTTTGACTCCGCCCATCATATAATGCATTGCCGGCGCAACCGGAATCCAATCTGACGTCAAGTCGAGACCATACCTCAAACAGTATTCATATATGGTAGGAAAACGATGCTTCACCATTTCTGGCGACTCATGAGTAATATCTATGTAGACAAAAGTCGATTTCGTTTCTTCCATCTCGCTGACGATGGCTCTTGCCACAATATCGCGCGGCGCAAGTTCCAGTTGCTCATGGTAACGTTCCATGAAGCGCTCGCCTTTAATATTACGCAAATAAGCCCCTTCTCCGCGTACCGCTTCCGATATGAGGAAGCGCGGCGCGCCTGGATAACAGAGCGAGGTAGGATGGAATTGAATGAACTCTACATCCTGAATGTAGGCACCGGCGCGATAGGCAATGGCGATACCGTCACCTGTAGCAACTTCCGGATTCGTCGTATACCGATACAATTGGCCTGCTCCGCCCGAGCTGAGAATGACTGCCTTGCCCCGCACGAATACACGCTGTCCGCTAGGCTTCTGTACGATCGCGCCGCAGCATACGCCGTCATGTGTCACAAGGTCGATCACGAAGTGATCGTCCCATACTTCAATCTTCGGATTGTTAACCGCATTGGCCGACAACGCTCTTACAATCTCATAGCCGGTCGCATCCCCATTGGCATGCAAAATACGGCGCTGGCTATGAGCACCTTCCTTCGTGAGCGCGAACTCGCCGTTCTCCACATCGAACTGCGTCCCCATCGAGATGAGACTCTGCACGCCTCGCGGCCCTTCATGGACAAGCGCATTCACCGCTTCTTCGGAGCATAAGCCTGCGCCAGCTATTAACGTATCTTGCAAATGATAGGCAGGCGAATCCTCGTCCGATATAACCGCGGCAATGCCTCCCTGCGCATAGCGGGTATTGCTGTCGAGCAGCGACTTCTTCGTAATCATCAATACCGAGTTGTCCTCGCTAGACCGTATAGCGGTAAAAAGACCGGCAATGCCGGCCCCGATAACGATGACATCCTTATCCACAACAGGCAGCTCGTCCAGCTGCACATCAACCAAGTATCTAGGAATCATGATGACGCTCCTTTGAATTTGAGCATAGGAGTAGCGCATCCTACTTTACAAGTAGCATGCGCTCCAAGGACAAACGGGCTTGATCCGCAATATGCGGCGGTACGTAGATTTGCGGTTGCATCGTCTCAAGCGCTTTGACGAGCTTCTTCAAATTATTAACCTTCATGTTCGGACAAACCAAATATTTCGAAGCAAAGTGGAACGTCTTGCCCGGGCTGTCGAGTCGAAGCTGGTATCCCGTGCCGTCCTCTGTGCCAACGATAAACTCTTGGCAATCTGATTCTTTGCAATATTTAATGATAGCGGTTGTACTTCCAACGAAATCGCCAAGCTCTACCACTTCTGGACGGCATTCCGGATGAACGACGAACTGCGCATTCGGATACTTTGCTTTCATCTCTTCAACATCCTTGACGGTGAGCATGTCATGGGTGTTGCAGTAACCTTCCCAAATGATCATTTTCTTGTCGGTATTCTGTTGCACGTAATGGCCAAGGTTTTTGTCCGGCACCCAGATCACTTCATCGCCCTCTACCGAGTTAACAACCTTCACCGCATTCGCCGATGTACAGCAAATATCCGTCTCTGCCTTAATCTCGGCCGACGAGTTGATGTATGTCACAACCTTCGCGTTCGGATGCTGAGCCTTCAGCTTGCGCAAGCCGTCGACGTTAACCATATCTGCCATTGGGCAGCCGGCGCGTTCGTCCGGAATGATGACCGTCTTGTTAGGAGCAAGAATCTTCGCGCTTTCTCCCATGAAGTGAAYGCCGCAAAATACGATGACTTCTGCATCGGTTTGCGCCGCTTTCTGTGCCAGCAGGAACGAATCGCCGCGGAAATCGGCTACTTCCTGTATTTCATCACGCTGATAGTAATGAGCCAAAATAATGGCGTTACGTTCTTTCTTTAATTGCAACAGCCTCTCCCGCAGTTCCCGGTTTTGTTCCGCCTTGCGTTCCAGCGCTAATGCTTCCACAGTGGATCCTCTCCTCTTATGAGGGATGGGAGTCAACTCCCATTCCGATATGCGGCAAGTGCTACTTTGTGAATTGATGCACATACTCAGAAAGTCGCTTGCCTATAGTTTAAACCAAAAGGGATAAATTCATTTGATTAAGATTTAATTTACACTTGGTAAATGGCTCTGTCAATGCGTAAACGCCTTTTTCTAGAACCATTTTTGAAATTGCTTTGTCGAGTGAGGTTTTCACTTTTGTTCAAGGTACAATTTGCTCTTATAGACCGCCAAAATAAAAAACTGTCTCTAGGTTCATCTAGAGACAGTCTTCAACAAATCGAGGACCGAATTCATTACCGTCTAGCCGGATCGTACGGCTCGCCGAGCGCCGCAGGGGCATTCGAGCGGCCGATGCCGCCAGCGAGAACGATCAGCGTCAGCACGTACGGCAGCATGTAGAAAAATTCAGCCGGAATTTGCTTCGAAAATTCGAATAGCTGGGCAAAGTTGCGCAGCGCTTGCGCAAAACCGAAGAACATCGCCGCTCCCACTACGCCAAGCGGATTCCACTTGCCGAAGATGAGCGCCGCCAAAGCGATAAAGCCTTGTCCGGAAATCGTGTTGTGAGCGAAGCTGCTTGTCGTCGTCAGCGTAATTGTCGCGCCGCCGAGACCGGCTAACGCGCCGCTCAGCATAACGCCGATGTAACGATACTTCGTCACGCTGATGCCTACCGTATCGGCCGAGCTCGGATGCTCGCCAACTGCACGCAGGCGCAGCCCGAACGGCGTGCGGAACAGTACAAAGTAACTGATGCCCGCAAGAATAAGAGCTATATAAGTAGTAGGATATGAATTGAACAATCCGTTGCCGATAATCGGAATGGACGATAACCCTGGTATTGCCCATTTCTCGAAGACGAAGTCGAGCATCGTCGTTTGGCCCGAATCATTGTACAGACTTCTGGTCAAATAGATGGCAAGTCCGAGCGCCAAAATATTAATAACGACGCCGACAACCGTCTGATCCGAGCGAAACGTAATCGTTGCAACTGCGTGCAGGAGCGAGAAGAGCACGCCATATATCGCTGCCGCGGCTAATCCGATCCAAGGAGCCGATTCTTCCAAGCCTGCTTGGATCGCATAATCGGTAACGACTGCCGCTGCGAAGGCGCCGGACACCATAAGACCCTCAAGGCCGATATTAACGACGCCTGACCGTTCGGAGAAAAGACCTCCGAGGGCGGTGAAGATGAGTGCAGTCGAGAACACGAGCGTAATGTTGAGCAGTTGCCCAAGTACTTCAATAACGTTCATCCTACACCGCCTCCTTCCGTTTTTCTGCCCGTTTGCTTAAAAACGGCTTCAAGAAAAACTTCACAATGCCGTGGGAAGCGACGAAGAAAATAACCGACCCGATCACGATCCGCACAATTTCCTGAGGCACTTCAGCGCCAAAATTCATGCCAGCGGAGCCATATGACAAGCCGCCGAACAAGATCGCGCCGAGCAGCACGCCAACCGGCGTATTGCCGCCAAGCAGAGCAACCGCGATGCCGTCGAAGCCATAACCCCATGTTGCGGCCATAACCGTCTGATAACCGAAGACGCCCAATATTTCGAACACGCCGCCAAGTCCCGCGAAGATACCGCTTATGAACATCGACTTGATAAGTGTGGTCTTCACGTTCATGCCGGCATACAGCGCAGCATCTGGATTGTGGCCGACCGCACGAAGCTCGTAGCCCTGCTTCGTCCGCCATAACAGGACATAGAACACAACGACACAAATAATCGCAACTAACGTCCCCCAGTGCATACGGGCATTGCCCATCAGCTCAACGAGCCAATCAATCGACAATCTTGCAGAATCATGCACATTCGGCGTTTTCTGCTGGCCTTGCTGCACAAGGAACTTCRCCACGATAAAGTTCGATAGGAACAAGGCGATCCAGTTCAGCATAATCGAAGATATAACCTCGTTTACGCCGCGCTTTGCTTTCAAGTAACCGACGATGCCTGCCCAGATCCCACCGAACAACGCACCTGTAACAACAGCAAGCGGCGCATGAAGATACCACGGCAACTCCAAACCAACACCGACAAGCGTCGCGCCGGTCATCCCCATCATGAATTGGCCCTCTACACCGATATTAAATAATCCCGTACGGAAGGCAAAAGCAACAGCAAGTCCCGTGAAGATAAGCGGTGTTATCGCACGGATCGCTTCACCTATATCATACGGACTGCCGAATACCATCTTAACGAGAGAGGTGTATGCCAATATCGGATTATAGCCTCCCGCAAGCATAACTAGCGCTCCGCATAATAAGCCAAGTACGATAGCGACAAGCGGGATGCCGATCGATGACTTGACGAAAATCTTTTTGAAAGTATCCACTTGTCCTACCCCCTCTTCTCAAGCCGGCTTTGTTCAGACTGATTGCCGGCCATCATCAGGCCGAGCTGCTGATCGTCGCGGTGCTCTGCGTCTACCTCGCCCATAATCGAGCCTTCATACATCACGGCTATCCGGTCGGATAGCGCGTACAGCTCATCAAGCTCGAAGGAAACGAGCAAAATGGCTTTGCCTTCATTGCGAGCATCTACAAGACGTTTATGGACGTATTCGATTGCACCGATATCAAGACCCCTTGTCGGCTGTACCGCGATAAGCAGATCAGGATCACTGTGCAGCTCCCGAGCAATTATTGCTTTCTGCTGATTGCCGCCTGATAAAGCACGAGCATGCGTATGTATGCCCGATGTACGAACGTCGAATTCATCGACCAGCTTCGTTGCAAGCTTATCCATGGCTCCATAGTCGATGAATATGCCGCGGCCAAACTCCGGTTCGAAATAACTTCCTAATATCATATTTTCACTAAGCGTGAAATCAAGCACGAGTCCGTGCTTATGACGATCCTCCGGAATATGTCCTACTCCTGCAAGCGATACCGTCCGAGGCGACTTATTCGTTAAATCCTGATCATTCAGCTTCACGCTGCCGCCGATTACTTGCCTCATGCCTGTAATGGCGTAAATGAGCTCACTTTGTCCATTTCCGTCAACCCCGGCAATGCCTACTATCTCGCCTGCGCGCACGTTGAAGCTGACACCATTCAACACTTGCTTGCCCTGTTCGCCTTTCATTTGCAGCGAATCAACAGAGAGCACGGTTTTGCCCGGCAAATTTTTTGTCTTCTCCACTTGGAACGACACATCTCTGCCAACCATCAGCTCCGCAAGCTTGCGCTCGTCCGTTTCCAACGTGCTCACCGTCTTCACCACTTTGCCCCGTCGGATAACCGTTACCGTATCGGCAAGCGCCATAACTTCCTTCAGCTTATGCGTAATAATGATAATCGACTTGCCCTCAGCAGCCAAACTGCGTATGATCTCAATCAGTTCTTCGATTTCTTGTACCGTTAGCACAGCCGTTGGCTCATCGAAAATAACGATTTCCGCTCCCCGATATAGCGTCTTCAATATTTCGACCCGCTGCTGCATGCCAACGGTAATATCTTTAATCCGAACTTGCGGATCTACTTTCAAACCATAACGTTCGGATATGTCCCGAACCTTCTCATTCGCCAGCTTATAATTAATGGTCAAGCCTTTCTTCGGTTCATTGCCAAGCACGATGTTCTCCGCTACCGTAAACGGCTGAACAAGCTTAAAATGCTGATGCACCATACCAATGCCAAGCTCAATCGCTTTGGCTGCTCCATCGATAACCGTTTTCTCGCCGTTCACGTAAATCTCGCCTTCATCCGGCTGATACAGCCCAAACAAGATGTTCATGAGTGTTGATTTACCTGCGCCATTCTCGCCTAGCAGCGCATGTATCTCGCCTTTTTTGAGCTCAAAATCGATCGAATCGTTGGCCACTAGCCCAGGAAATCGTTTCGTTATTCCTTTTAACTGTACAGCCGCCAAGTTCCGGTCCATTCCTTCATCATCTCCCCGGTTCATTTCCCGTATTGAGTTCTATTTAACAAAAAGACAAGACCGGCCTAGAAGCCGGTCTTATATTCCTTCGTCTCTCTTGCCATATTATCTTCCTGCGGCCTGGATCTTTATTTGGCAGCCGGATCTACAGGTACTTTAATTTCGCCGTTGATGATTTTTTGTTTGAACTCTTCGACTTGTTTGAGAACAACTTCAGGAACGTTTTTGTTCGTCTCAGGCAAGCCTACGCCATCATCCTTAAGGCCAAGCTCTTGAATTGTGCCGCCAGCAAATTTACCGTCGATCAAATCTTTCGAAATTTTGTATACAGCCGCTTCAACGCCCTTCATCATCGAAGTAAGCGTTACTTCATCGCCGAATTCAAGCGATTGGTCTTTGTCRACGCCGATTACCCATACATCGTCGCCTGCTTTTTTGCGAGCTGTCGCTTCATTGAACACGCCATTACCCGTCGCGCCTGCTGCATGGAAAATAATATCGATGCCTTTGTCGTACATCGTTGCTGCAGCGATCTTGCCAAGATCCGGCTTGCCGAATTCACCCGTGTAGTTCACGTCTACGACGATTTCCGGTTTAACAGCCGCTACGCCTGCTTTGAAGCCGGCTTCGAACTTCTTAATAACCGGAATCTCCATGCCGCCAACGAAACCGATTTTGCCTGTTTTGGTCATCAGACCAGCCACTACACCAACGAGGAACGATCCCTCGTTCTCAGCGAACGTAATGGATGCTACGTTAGGAGCTTCTACAACGCTGTCGATAACAGCCAGATTTGCATCCGGGTTTTCTTTCGCTACCTTAGACAACGCATCATTAAACAGGAAGCCGATACCCCAAGTGAGGTTGTAGCCGTCCTTCACGAACTTGTTCAAGTTCGGCTCCATATCCGCGTCGCCTTTGCTCTCTAAGTATTTAGTCGATGCGCCTGTTTTAGCCGTTAGATCCTCTAATGCTTCCCACGCACTTTGGTTAAATGATTTGTCATGAACGCCGCCAACGTCGGTAACCATACCGATTTTGAAGTCTTTCCCGCTGCCGTCCGATTTCACTTCTTCTTCTTTGGTTCCGCCGTTGTTGCCTCCAGCACCTTCGTTGTTATTGCCTTTCGCTCCGCAAGCCGATAACACAAGCGTTGCGGCAATAATAAGCATAAGCATCAAACTAAACGTTTTCTTCATACTTGTTCTCTCCCTCGCACCTGATTTGGCAATACCTCGCAACCCCGCATACTTCTTTATTCTTGCTGATTTTGGCCGCTATTATTTCATTATAGTTACAAAAAAATAAACGTCAACGATTTAATGTTAGGTTTCTTAACATAAAAATCAAGTAGACGCTTACATGTAACGATAATGTTACATATCGACCGTATGTTGTGATTCTAAGGTGAGGTTCGCTAATCTTTATGCTGAAATCACTTACCCAATTATAGGCTATTCCCGAACATTAATAAAGAAAAATATCGGACAGATCATCTTACGCTATAGTTTAATTGCTTATTTTAACACCCATTTATCCCTATTATTCTTACTTGTTTAATGGAAATAATGTTTATTTTATATCATTGCACCTTTTAAAAAAATAAAACGGCAGATCGGAGTAATTAAACTCCGATCTGCCGTATGAATCAGCATCTGCACTAGACAGCTGCCATTATGAATTGTTCTTATCCGGATCTTCTTCCGGCGTATCTCTCTTCTCAAGAACCGGTGCGTTCGTGTTAGCCGCCTCATCCTCGCGAGTCTGAATGCGAACCTTCACATCGCCAACCGTCTCAATGATCGGAGCAGAAGTTGGTTCTACTGCAACCGAATCAGAAGAAGCGGAGCCTTCGCCCTTAAGAGCGCCCGTCTCGATCAAGGACTTGATTTGATCCATCTCAAGCGTCTCTTCGTTAAGAAGCGTTTGGGCGATCAAATGTACTTCCTTGCTCTTCTCGGACAATAGCTTCTTCGCACGAGTGTAGCACTCGTTCATGATTGTCTGCATCTCTTGGTCGATCTCGTACGCAATCGCATCCGAGTAGTTCTGTTCGTGACCAATATCGCGACCTAGGAATACTTGGCCTTGCGTATTGCCGAATTGCATTGGACCAAGCTTGTCGCTCATACCGTATTCCATAATCATGCTGCGAACAATGCTCGTCGCTTGCTTAAAGTCGCTGTAAGCGCCTGTACCGATCTCGCCGATGAACAATTCCTCGGCTACGCGTCCGCCAAGCAAACCCGTTACTTTATCAAGCAATTCTTGCTTTGTTACAAGCATACGATCTTCCTTCGGAAGCATGATGACGTATCCGCCAGCGCGTCCGCGAGGAATAATCGTTACTTTGTGAACGGTATCGGCATGCTCCAAGAAGAAGCCAATAATCGTATGTCCTGCTTCGTGATAGGCAACGATCCGTTTCTCGCGATCACTGATGACACGGCTTTTCTTCTCCGTACCAACGATGACGCGGTCAATGGCTTCGTCAACCTCATTCATCGCAATATCTTTCTTATTGCGGCGAGCTGCAAGCAGCGCCGCTTCGTTAAGCAGATTCTCCAGGTCCGCGCCTGTGAACCCTGTTGTACGCTTAGCGATAACATCAAGACGAACATCCTTGGACAGCGGCTTGTTGCGGGCATGAACCTTCAGCACCGCTTCTCGTCCTCTCACATCTGGGCGATCAACCGTAATTTGACGGTCAAAGCGTCCTGGACGGAGCAAGGCCGGGTCAAGAATGTCCGGACGGTTCGTTGCAGCAATAATAATGATGCCTTCATTAGCCCCGAAACCATCCATCTCAACGAGCAATTGGTTAAGCGTCTGCTCGCGCTCGTCATGACCGCCGCCAAGACCGGCGCCGCGCTGACGGCCTACCGCATCAATCTCATCGATGAAAATAATACATGGAGCGCTCTTCTTCGCATTCTCGAACAAGTCCCGCACGCGCGATGCGCCGACGCCGACGAACATCTCGACGAAGTCAGAACCGGAAATGCTGAAGAACGGCACGCCTGCTTCGCCTGCAACGGCGCGAGCCAGCAACGTCTTACCTGTACCTGGAGGCCCGTTAAGCAATACGCCCTTCGGAATGCGAGCGCCTACCAGGTTGAACTTACGCGAATCCTTCAAGAAATCAACGACCTCAACGAGCTCTTGCTTCTCCTCGTCGGCACCCGCGACATCCTCGAACGTGATCCGTTTCTTCTCTTCATTGTATAAGCGCGCACGGCTTTTGCCGAAATTCATTACTTTACCGCCGCCGCCCTGTGCCTGATTCATCAGGAAGAAGAACAGGACGAAAATGATGACGAATGGAATGATGGATGTAAGGAATGTAAGCCAAATGCTTGGCTGATCCATTTCCTTGCTCTCCATCTTAAAGCCGTACTTCTCTTGCCATTCTAAAATTTGCTCCTCGGCTCTAACGCTAATTCGGGATACGAATTGGTCGCTTTCGGCCTTCTCTGGCGCTTTAATATATTTACCAGTTACAAAATAAGTCTGGTTCTCGTACTTCAAGCTTAATTCCGCTACATTGCCTGATTCAATAGCAGTGCGGAGCTCATCGTATCTCAAACCAACGGTCGTCTTATTCTGGCTGCTGATAAATTGAAAAATCCCAACGGTCACCAAAAAGATGATTAAATAAAAACCTGTATTACGGATGATCCGATTCATCCCCAACCTCCTCTCAGGCGCTTAAAATATTTTACCATAGCATGACTTTCCATAACAATAGAGGTAGATGGAGAGGGCATGTACGGTTAATCGCGTTGTTTATTTTTCATAAACCTCAGGTTTAAGGACACCGATATACGGAAGATTCCGATATTTCTCAGCGTAATCCAGGCCATACCCGACAACAAATGCATCCGGAAGCGTGAAGCCCTTGTAATCCGCCTCGAGCTCGACCGTTCTGCGTGCCGGCTTGTCAAACAGCGTGACGATCGTAACCGACTTCGCATTGCGTCGCTCAAGCACATCAATCAAGTAGCTTAGCGTCAGACCGCTATCGATAATGTCCTCCACGATCAGAACGTCGCGTCCTTCGACCGATACATCAAGATCTTTAATAATCTTGACGACACCCGACGATTTGGTCGATTGCCCATAGCTCGATACGGCCATGAAGTCAATCTCCAGAGGCACATCAATCTCCTTAACGAGATCCGACATAAAAATAAATGCGCCCTTAAGAACGCAAATAACGAGCGGATTGCGACCCTCGAAATCCCGAGTCAGCGTCTCGCCAAGCTCCTTCACCTTCGCCTGAATTTGTTCTGCATTATAAAGCACTTCCTGAATGTCGTTACGCAAAATACAGATCCCCCTACGCCTTAACTATGTTTATGAGTGTACCAGTGCATCTTATTCGTTAACCGCGAGTTGCCCGAATGTACAGTACGTCTTGCGTGTCAGGCGCCGTTAGCGCGTGAGAGGATCTCCGTATGCCGGGAATCCATAGCAATCGTCCTGCCGCGTCGAACAGCAGCGGATAAAGTTGTCGCTCCGATGGAGCAAGCTTCTCGTCAACGAACATATCTTGCACTTTTTTCGAACCATTTAATCCTAAAACTTGAATTCTGTCACCGGGACGACGGTTGCGCAATGCGAGCGGGTAAGCAAGCTGCGCTAGATCGAAGCAAGCCTCGTACCTCGAAGCCGGCTTGCGGCTATCGATGCCTCGAATACGTTCGAACTGAAAGCGCCAGCCCGTTACCAAGCTCATATCCAACAATGCCGCATTCACTTCAAAGCTGTATTCATCAGCAGCCCCCTCTTGCGACTGCTGCGAAGCCTGGACGAAACGAAGACTATCGTATTCACGAACGCATCGAACCCCAGCTCCCGCATCCATTCGCCAGGTGCTCGGAGCGTGAATCGCCGCGGCAAGCCGCATCGTTTCTACCTGTTCGAAGGATATGTTTTCCGTGTCCGTTGAAAGATACCTTAATATTAGTTTAATCAATCTCCTTTGTAAAGCGACGTGAAAGCCGCGTAAATCGGCACAGCTTACCGCACATTCTCCCTCAGAGCTAGTCACAATCTGCGAAAAAAGCGATGCCGTCTGCTGTTCCATCCATTCGTCCTCCGCTCCTGCCACATCGGCAAGCCGCTGCAGCGACCCAGGAAGCTGTGGATTGAACTGCGTGAGGTAAGGCAAAATATCCAGACGTATTTGATTACGAAAATAAGTGCGTTTGTCGTTGCTGCTGTCTATGCAGTAGGGTATGTCATGCAAGACGCAGTAACGAACAATGTCTGACTTGTTCATACGCAGCATCGGCCGAATAAGTTCCACGTTTTTTTCGCGGCGTTTGGAGACCATTCCGGCTAGTCCGGTGAGCCCCGTTCCGCGCAGCAGGCGCATCAGCACCGTCTCTGCTTGATCATCGGCATGGTGCGCCAGCGCAATGCGCGATGCTCCGAAGCGCTCTGCGGCTTCGTACAGGAATGCGTATCTCCGCTCTCGCGATGCCGCTTGTCCGTTCATTCTCGTTTCTTCTATATAAGCCGGCATATCGAGCGTTATCGCCTCGAACGGCACCCCTAATTGCGCGGCATAGTCGCGAACAATATCATGCTCCCGCTTCGACTCTTCCACGCGAAAGCCATGATTCACATGTGCGACGCTAATGCTTAGCTTGCCAGCCTTCATGAGCATCGACAGCATATGCAGCAGCGCCATCGAATCCGGTCCCCCCGATACGGCAGCTACAATGCGATCTCCATCATTCCATAACTGCCGTTCGGCTGCCGCTCTCTCTAGTTCCTGTTGCAAATTCATAGATAATGCTGCCTCCGTTTCTATCTCCTCGCCTCACGCAGTACGTATCACAGCATGTTGCGAAGCAGCCAATATACCGACGTGACCAGCAAGATGGCCGATGCTGCCGCCAGCCCCTTGAGCCAGCCCGGGGTAGAAGATGTCCGATGAATGTCTCTTCGGTGCATAAGCACGCGCCAAGCTTCGTGACCCTCCTTCGCGTTCATGAACCCGCCGGCAAGCGCCTTGCGGATCCAACCGGCAATCGGCATAAGAGCTGTACTGCCTTCTACGATCTGCTGCAGCTCGGCGGTCGAGCGATTCTGTGGCAGCAGCTCCAGCGTCAACTGATGCAGCTGCTTGGGTTCATGCAACTGAATGCACAGCACTGCAAAGGAGAACAGATCATACCGTTCATCTGCCGATCTGGGGCCGCCGTTCCAGTAACCTCGGTCGTAGATCTCGGTGAATTGACGGACGCTTTTGCCCTTCGCTGTAACTCCGCCGAAATCGACTAGCTCGACATGCCCGTAATCGCCGACAAGCACGTTCTCGACCTTCAGATCGCCGAATACCCAGCCCGCTTCATGCAAATGAGAAAGCTTGCCAAGCAGATTAAGACCAACGAGCGGAAACCATTCCGTTCCTTGCTGCTTGAAGTAGTCGCTGAGCGTCAGCCCTCTCACATAACGCATGATATAGAAAGGATACTCCTTTCCATCCGGACCATACAAGTCGTCCACATCGTACAGAAACGGCTCCAACCCGTTTCGCTTCTGCTTCGCGATGGACTGGAGCACATTAATTTCCGATTGAAGATCGACGGCATCTGCGCCGACCTTCAGCGCATACCACGAACGATCCCGCTGTACGAGATATACTTTGCCGTTAGCCCCCTCGCCAAGCAGCTTCTCCACGCGGTAGCGGCCTTGCTTCCACTTGCCGGTTACGGTCACGCCTCGCCGAAGCTCCCATTTAAACGACGTAGCCACTCATCATCCCATCCGTTTCGTCTCTGCTCTGTTTACCATAATCGCCTTGACGGTAAAAATCAATAACCTGCATGATCGCCGGTCCCGTCGGCGTCGTTCCGCCCATTTGCAACTTCGGAAATATCGCTTGAACGCCGTTCAGATGCGTCGTCCAGCCTAGATCCATCACGCAGTCGTCGCCATGCCGCGATGCTGGAAAATGAAATACCGATATTTCACTCTTGCCCTGCCGCGCCTGCAAGCTGAGCATCAGATCACGAATCGCTTCTTCCACGGCCGCCAGCTTCGGCTTCATGCTGGCACTGGCGTCTATCAGCAGCGCCACCTGAAGTGACGACGTCTCGCCAAGCTCGTCGATGACGCGAACGACCTCGCCGCGCTTCTCCGGCGGCAATGACTCGATCGAACCGTTGCCGAGCACCTGCTTCAATTCCTTCTGTACAGCAAGCTGTATCGTCTGCACGACCGTCTTGCGCGTCATCATCTGCACCGTCTGCGACAGCTGGCGCATATTCACAAGCCGGCTTAAGCCGCCCCCGGCGCGTGCGATCTCATCAATCTCCGAAGCGCCAAGCTCGCCCGCATCGCCTTGATCGAGCACGCCGACCACATTAACCGAAATGCCCTCCGAATGCGCATGCGCAGCCGCCACTACGGGACTGAGGCCTACGTTCGAGCATCCATCCGTTATCAATAAAATTTGCTTCATCCTAATCCCTCCTAAG
The DNA here is from genome assembly GCF_052115185.1 of Paenibacillus sp. 2TAB19. NCBI lineage: Bacteria > Bacillati > Bacillota > Bacilli > Caryophanales > Paenibacillaceae > Paenibacillus > Paenibacillus sp. 2TAB19. Next base: position 29,716 of record NZ_JBFRGE010000020.1, read on the forward strand.
AATCGCCTTCCTATCAGCTTTTCCTTTTTTGGGAGAGATAAACCGCTAGACTAGCAAAAAGGTTGTTATTCTCTCGAATCTATATGTATATCATCGGCATTATCCTGAATCGGATGAATGAATCCTATAGCCTATCCTGCCTCAGCTTCCTTGTTTCGCTTCTCATCTGCAATGACAACGCCAAAAGCATGATGTCACGGCAACTGGCCTTACAGTCGCTGCGACATCATGCTCTTCGAAATGATTAGCCTGACCTGCTCAGCTCACCGTCCTTGGACGCTCGACCTTCGAGACGCCGGGCCAGCGGAATGACGCCCACTCCGGCATATGCTTGTCGATGCGGGCGACAAGCACCGTCATATCGTCGACGATCTCTCCTTCGTGATAACGAACGACCCTCTCCAGCAACGCATCGGCCATCTCCTGCGGATCATCCGTCTTCAGCTCGCCAATAATCCGCTTCATCCACATCTCCTTGTTGACCGCGTGGCCGGGCGCATCATAGATGCCGTCGCTCATCATCACGAGCGTATCTCCAGGCAACAGCTGCACGGAAATCATATCGACGTCGATATCTTGCAATATTCCGATCGGCAGGTTGTTGGCCGTTATCAGAATAACCTCGTTGCCCCGCCTAATGAAGCTTGGCGTAGATCCGATCTTCATGAATGTCGTCTGCGCCGAATACAGATCGACAATCGCAAGATCCACCGTCGCGAACATCTCGTCCGACGAGCGCAGCAACAGCACCGAATTGACCGACTTCACGGCCAGCTTCTCATCCATGCCAGACTGCAGCAGCTGCTGCAGGATCGACAGCGCCGCGCTGCTCTCCTCGCGGGCTCGCTMGCCATTGCCCATGCCGTCGCTGATCGCCACCGCGAACTTGCCGTTGCCAAGCTCGGTCATCGTGAAGCTGTCTCCCGACAGCCAATCTCCGCCCTTCGCCGCGCCGGCAATGCCCGTCTCTACCTCGTATTGCTTGGCCGAGCCGAACATGACAAGCGTCGGCTCGCCGCTCTTCAGCGGCGGAACTTCCGATTTCACGGCGATATGCTCGCCTAGTATATCGCTAAGCAGCGGCGCAATAATTTTGCGGCATTCATCGAACCCCTTCCCGAACGTGTGGTAGACCTCAATATCTACATTTCCCTCCTCCAGATTCACAATATCAATGCCTTGTATCGATAAACCGAGGCCCTCGACCGCTTCACGAATCTGCTCTTCCTGCAGATGCAGCGTCTGTCCCTCGCGCTTGATTTCCTTCGCCAAGTCTTCCATAACCTGCGACACGCCAACCAATTGATCGGCGACAAGCTGCCGCGAGTCGAATATTTGCTTCTTCCAGTGCATATTATTTTTGTATAGCTCGTACTGCTGCTGCATATCGGAGAGCACGAGCGGCGCCTTGACGCAATGAGCCGTCCATGACTTAGGCATATCCTTAGCGCGCGGAACACGATCTTCTTCCACGACCGTCATCATGTCGGTCATCATTTTATACGTATGAAAATACTTATCCTCCCAGCATGCGTCCCTCCTATGGCAGGACGCGCACGTCTTCTGCGCAACGGCGCCCATAAAGTGATTGATCTCATCATCGCGCTTCACCTCTCTCACGCTTTGGTTCAGTTGACCGAAGCTGCGCGACAGCTGGCGGAATACATCCGAGTATTGCGTTACGCGGTCGGCCGTTACTTCCCGAACCCGTCTCGCATACTCATGCTGCGACTTCGCATGCTCGTTCGTACCCGGCACGTAACGCGAAATGGTGCGGATCATCGCCCGCGGCGTCAGCATCAGCATCGTAGCCGCGGCGACCGATTCCCATGTCGATGACATCACATCGGCCTGGCTGCCCACATAGATCGATAGGATCGACGTTCCGAGCAGCATCCCGAAAGCAGTGGCCATTTTGCCGCCCTCGCGAAGCAAGCCCGCAAGTAAACCCGCAAACGCCAGAAGGCTCATCTGAACGATAGCGCCGTAGTCGGCCAAGCTCAGGATAAGACCCGCCACAACGCCGACGGAAGCGCCAAGCGGAGCGCCGCCTGCCAGCGCGAACAGCAGCAGCATATACCGCGACATGACATGCTCCGCGGACAAGCCGTAGACCATCCACCCGACAGCGCCTGTCATCACCGACGCCAGCAAAATCATCAAACATATAATTTCCTCGTTTTTTAACGAGGCTGATTTCTTCGTCATCGTAAGCACCGGTATCGCCTGAATGAACACGAGCGTAAGCACGAAGCTGAGCGCCGCCTCGACGACCACCATCATGAAGTTGTACCAACTGAGCGAATCGCCTATGAATACGCCGAACAATTGGACAAGCAGCGTCGCCGCGAACACGACGATCGGAGCCGACGACAATTCCGCCCGTTCATACGATTCCAATCCTTTAACAATTAAGAATAAGACCGCAATCTCCATCGCTATCCACATCGGCGCCGGATCGGCTGCGAACCAACTGCCGGCAACGAGCGATATTGCCACCCACAAATAGATATCTCTCCGCAAAAAATAAATGACCGCAAAATACGCTGCCGCGAACGGCATCAAAGACTCCAGAATGACCGCCCTTCCAAGCAGAAACGCCACGCCAACGAGCAGGAATGTCCATTTCTTCGCCAAGAGCACCTGGATGAAATGCCGCGCTGCCGCCCACTCTCTCCCTTTCCGCATCATGACCTGAATCAGATTTGTCCGATTTCCTTTGGGAAGCTGCACCACATTTTCCTTTTCCACTAACTGACACCACCATTCCGAGTTTATTGTGTTTCTCATTATAGGAGGTTGTCCGAGTGAAGTTTGTCAGTTAACGTAACAGGGCAAAAAGTTTTTTCCGACAAAAACAATTGCAAGCGCACTCATTGTCATGACAACTGCAACACCAGCGCCAGCAAGGCTTTGCCATGCTATTGCAGTCTGCCTCTGACAAAATCGGCTCAACAAAAACCGTCGCCAGCTACCTTTCATAACTGTCAAATGGTGGGTGTAACCTGTCGGTATTGATGGAGGATCGGAGAAAAGTTTTTGGACAAGCCGATAAGCGGACGCAATCCGACAACCTTGTCCTCTTCTCTAGAACAAGTACCTACAAAGCGCGCGGATTAGGACGACAGCCTTACCAAAAAAGCAAAAAAGCAGAACCATATCGGTTCTGCTTGTGTGTATGATAGGATAACGATTCAGCTTATACCCGCTTGGCTCCGCGTCCGCCGCGTTTGCCCTCCGTGTTCTTCTTCAAAGAGGAGATGCGTTCTTCGCTGTCTTTCAGGAAGCGCGACATTTTATCCTCGAATGACGGTTTACCGTAAGCCGGTCTGCCAGACGATTGCTTGTTGAAGGGACGTCCGCCTCGGTCTTGTCCTCCACCTCCGCGGTTGAAACGTTCTCCACCACCGCCGCCTGCACCCGGTCCGCCTGTACGCTCACGTTGTGGCGGTGGCTGTTGGCCTTCTGGTCGGTCAATGGCTTGCTTAATGGAAAGCCCGATCTTGCCGTCTTTGTCCACGTTGATCACTTTGACCTTCACAACATCATCGATCTTGAGGTGATCCTTCACGTCCTTGACGTAATTATCAGCGATTTCCGAAATGTGAACGAGACCTGTGACACCTCCCGACAAGTCGACAAATGCCCCGAAATGCGTAATGCCTGTCACTTTTCCTTCTAACTTCGCGCCCACTTCAATTGCCATAAAATAAAATGTTCCTCCCTAAAAGTTTYGCRAAACATAAAGCTGAATTCGATGATAGTCGAATTGGTGTGAAGCAAAACTCGCTTCGAAAGCATAAACCTAAGTTTTGCGAAACATAAAGCTGAATTCGATGATAGTCGAATTGGTGTGAAGCAAAACTCGCTTCGAAAGCATAAACCTAAGTTTTGCGAAACATAAAGCTGAATTCGATGGTAGTCGAATTGGTGTGAAGCAATAAGCATAATATCAATTCCATAAAATATGATTCTTTAGAATCAATTTTATTAGAAAAGTATCGCTACTACCGTGATTATAACCGAACGGAAGAAGTAAGGTCAACAGACGTTCACCCGATTTCGCCGCCCTATCTTACAACCTGTATCTGTGTCTCGCCCTTGTATACCATGCCATGATCCTTGGTTGCAAGCTGCGAAATATATTCTGGATCGTTCAGTCTCTCGATCTCCTGCTTCATTGCTTCGGTATCGGTCTTCGCCGTTTCCAATTGCTGCTGAATAGTCGCCAACCTCGAATTCGTCGCATGCTGCTCCTGCAGCTTGCCAACGAGCGTGTAGGTCGCCCAGCCGATAAAGAGGACTACGAATAACAGCCACATCCTAATCCGGCGCTTCGAGCCAGCATTTGTTGTTTGCTTGTTCACTGCAGCAGTCGTCATGTACGCGGGGGCCTCCTCAACCATTTGCTCCACAATTGGGTAATCGTAAATCCGAGCTTGCTCGCCCGTTCCTGAAGTCGCCATTTGGCTATATAGGGACTGAGCCAGCGCGCCAGCGGGCGCACGGCCGGGCTTGTCATCCAAACAAGCAGCCGCCAAAATGGACGAACCAATTGTAACACAATTTTTAGCAGGAAAATAGTGAGCGCAGACCCAAATCCTAAAATTACCTTAACCAATTTGTAGAGCAAAAGGAGGGGTTTTACAATGATAAAATCCAATAGTTTAAGGATAAATGCAATGATCGCGCGCACTGCGCGAACGAGCCATTTCACAATGGCGATCACGATTTTGCTCAGTAAAAAGTAATATACGATGACGCCGATAGCTAGTCCAATGAATACGTACGCCCGCACCTCGCCATTGTTGCTTGCGTACAGTACCCGAAATACGGCCAGCGCCGCGGCCATCCAATAAACGATGTCGAGCACCGGCAGCCACCAGCGAGGGAACTTCAGCTCGTTCGATACGACGCGATATCCGTCGAAGACGACGCCCATCCCAATCCCCGACAGCAGCATGGCGGCCATCGTCATCCATTGTACGGTTAAGGTCACTTGAACAGCTTGCCGAACAAGCCTTTGGTCTTCGTAGAGGCGTTGCCGTCCAGATAGGCGAGCGAATGGACGAGCCCCTCTATTGCTACAAGGCCTTGCTCAAGGCTTAAATGCTTCATATGCAGGTTCTGTCCCTTGACCGTTAAGAAGCCTAGCTCGGTCTCTAGCAGAAACTCCTCGCTATCGAAGCTCTCTACGTTAATGACGCCGGTCAGCTCCAGCAGCTTGCGGTTTAACATCTTCACTTCCTGACGCTTCTGGCTCTTGTTTTGGTCCACCATAGACTCGTCCTCCGCTAATCGCTATATTTTAAATTCGCCGTTTACGCTTGAGACTAGCTTATGGGCGTGGGACGAGTTTTAGAACTAGCTTTGACATGCTTAAGCTGGGCAACGATAATGACGCTGATGACGATGAGCAGAAACCAGGAGCTGATCTTGCTCACATGGACGAGCGTCCACGCCGTCTGCTGATCGGGGTATGTCCATGCGCCCAGCAGCGTTGATATATTTTCGGCAATCCATATGAACAGCCCGATAAGAGCGAATGACAACACCATCGGCATCCGATAGATTCGTTTATCCACCGTATAGGAAACCGTCGTCCGCCAGAACACTATCAGCAGCGCCCCCGTCAGCAGCCAGCGGAAATCCGGCAAGTAGTGATGCGTGAAGAAGTTAGCGTAGATCGCCGCGCAGAGCGGAAGTGATAAGTAAAACGGAGGCCAGTGCTTCAGCGTCAGATCCATGCGCCTCCATGCCTGACAGAGGTAGCTTGCGACGCTCGCATACATGAAACCCGAATAGAGCGGTACGCCGAACAGCTTCGTCCAACCTTCGTCGGGGTATGACCACGAGCCCATGTGGACTTTATACAGCTCAAGAGCAAGACCGATGAGATGGAACACGCATATGACCTTCAGCTCGTCGATCGTCTCCAACTTCGTAAGCACCATAACCGCTTGCATCAATAGGCAGACGAGCAAAAGGAAGTCGTAGCGAGGTATGTACGGAACATCGACCACCTTGGTGAAGGCCATAGCCGCAAAGATTACGACAGGAAACAAACAGGACAACGCCTCCTGCCAGCCAAAATGTACGAGAAAGCGAAATGCTTTGTTTACCACATCAGAATTTTCAAGTGCTTTACAGCGATAAAGCGTAAAGAAGATCATTCTGATTGGCGATAAAAACTTCCGCTTAAACGCGGTCGCACATCCTCGAAGTTCTACGATAGAAGTTTTTCTCATAGACGCCATTGTTGCTCATCTCCTCCCCATCTAACATGCTTACGCTGTTCCACAAGTAGGGAGTACGATCCGTACGGGAAGAAGTCGCATTTTTTGTGGGAGAGGAGGCTGATTGGCTAGTCGCGACGGGCTAACAGCTTAATTTTAACTTTAATGGCATTTTGGGCAACTAATCGGGGGTAGGGGTTGGCAGATGTCGTTTAGTTCGATTTGGGGACGTTAAATTCGAGTTCTTCGGCTTATTAGGCGTGAAAGTGAAAATTAGTTCGATGAAATGCAGCTATTCACCGCATATTCCGTATTCGCTCTGATTTAGTTCGACAAAATGCCACTACAGAGACTTGGGCGCTTGGAGATATAAAAAAAACCGCCCGGCAAACGTAACGTTTACCAGGCGGTTTCGTGCGCATATGCGCTTATCGTCTTATTTCTCCCACTCAAGAACATTCTCGCGCGGGCGCTGCTCTTCTTTCACCAAAGTGTACAGCTCTCCGGCTTCATCCTTCCGGGTCGATTCCGAGATCCGCTCGACGCGTACCGTCACAATCTTCTGCCCGTACTGGATTTGGAGCTCATCTCCCACCTTAACGGTGCTGCTCGCTTTCGCTTCGCGGCCATTGATCCATACGCGACCCTGCTCGGATACATCCTTCGCAACGGTGCGGCGCTTGATCAATCGGGACACTTTGAGAAACTTATCGAGGCGCATTAGACTACTTGATAGCTTCTTTCAGCTTGTTGCCCGCTTTGAAAGCAGGGATTTTCGCTTCAGCGATCGTGATTGGATCGCCGGTTTGCGGGTTGCGGCCAACGCGGCCGGAACGCTTGCGAGTTTCGAAAGTACCGAAGCCGATCAATTGTACTTTGTCGCCGCCAGCAAGTGCGTCAGTTACTTCGCCAAGAAAGCCGTTAAGTACAGCTTCTACGTCACGTTTAGTCAATCCGCTTTTTTCTGCAATGTTGTTGATCAGGTCTGTTTTGTTCATCATTAAATCCTCCTAATTTCATACCGTTATTTGGGGTCAGCGTTCTGCACGCCGCCATGGTTGGAAATTTTTACTCCACATGCAGAATACATATTCTGCTCGAGAGCAAAAAAATCCTGCCGCTATTTGAAATTTTTTTGTACATAGTGAGGAATAAAGGCGATTTGTGACGAATCGAGCGTAAACGGCAGTGCCCACAATGGGGGCACAAGCTATCGTTTCGCGTAGAATTCTATGGCCATTATAAGAGTGAAACTTATAAAATGCGTAGAATTCAAGCGTAAACGGCTGTGCCGATTTTGGCGGCATATGCTATCGTTTCGCGTAGAATTCTATGGCCATTATAAGAGTTAAACTTATAAGATGCGTAGAATTCAAGCGTAAACGGTTGTGCCGATTTTGGCGGCATAAGCTATCGTTTCGCAAGAAATATAAGCACGGTATAGACACCAAATCTATACTTTCTCTTATATTTGAGAGCTATGATTGGCGCTTTGCCTCTTCCCACCAGCGATCCATTTCTGTTAAATCAGTTTGGTCAAATTGTTTGCCGCTTATACGAAGCTGCTCCTCAATATACGAAAATCTGCTATAAAATTTTTTGTTCGTACGAGAGAGAGCCTCCTCGGGATCGGCATGGATGAATCGCGATGCGTTCACAACGGCGAACAATAGATCGCCGAGTTCCGCAGCCTGCTCCTCCTGCGACTTGTCCGCAATCGCTTCGCGAAGCTCAGCGAGCTCCTCTTCGATCTTGGCAAGCACAGGGCCGAGCTCATCCCAATCAAAACCGACTTTAGCCGCTTTTTTCTGCAGCTTATAAGCCTTCATAAGAGCTGGAAGATCGGACGGAATACCGTCAAGCACCGATTTGCGGCTAGCATCGGTCCCTTTCATCCGCTTCTCTTCAGCCTTCATTTGCTCCCAATTGCCTAGCGCTTCCTCGGCATCGTCCGCGTTCTCGTCGCCGAACACATGCGGATGGCGGAATATGAGCTTCTCGTTCAACGACTGGATCACATCGTAAACGGAGAACGCGCCCATCTCCTCTTCCATCTGGCTATGCAGCATCACTTGGAGAATAACGTCGCCGAATTCCTCCTGCATGCCGTCCGGGTCATCGTTATCGATCGCTTCAAGCGCCTCGTAAAGCTCCTCGATAAAGTTTTTCCGGATCGACTGATGCGTCTGCTCTCTGTCCCATGGACAACCTCCGGGACTGCGAAGAATCGATACGATCTCATGCAGCCGCTCAAACGTGCGATTGCGAAGCGAGGCGTCGTCCGAACGCGGAATCCAGATGAGCGACAGGTTGCCGAAGCCCGGCGTACGGTCAAGCTCATAGAGCGGAACACGAACGATCTGCTGCTGGCCAGATACGCCAAGAGCATGGCCTACGACGACTTCAAAATCGTCGGGATAACGCTCCATTAAGGCAAGCTTCACGTCGGAAGCAGTAAAAGCATCATACACTTGTCCAATAACAGTATGCAACTGCGGCTGCACCATTGACGGCTGCAAATCGGTCGCGTCGAGCAGCGCAAACCCTTCAATCGGGTCGAATCCAAGGCTCACGAATGCTTGGTCGAGGAAGCTCTCGCCTCCTAGAATAAGCAGCTCAACACCTGCTTCCGGACAGTTCTCGCGCAGCAATTGAACGGTACGCTCGGCGACCATTGGATGACCGGGAACGGCGTATACGATCGGTGTTCCCGCACTCGCCTCGCGTATAAGCGTGTCGGCAATGGCCGCGTATACATCCGGGAACGATTCAAGCTGCTCGTAGATGGAGTCGAATGACTCGAACTGGATATTGTTATCGCGAAGCATTGCCATCATCGGGTGCTCAGCGGTACGGACATAGAGGCGCTCCGCTTGCTGCAGCCTGCGGAATGCGCCGAGCGTCAGTTGATCGGGATCTCCCGATCCAAGCCCGATGACCGTAATTGAAGTTGTTGCCATATGTAACAGCCTCCTAAATTCAGTTCGTATTGATGATGCGTATGGTGAAGCGGCAATGATGGTCAACACCCGCTATTGATGGCGGATGTAACTAGTTGTCGCTACGTGTCGGTGATGGTGATCATGATGGTGACGGTGAATAGCGAAAGGTTGTTTCGTTATTTCGGGTGAGACAGATGGGCTAGGCGGAGTGTGCCGCCCCGAAAGGGAGCTAGCGCGCTGGCGGGATCAGCCGCCAGCGCCTCAGCCGGGCGGCCCATTCGCCGCCGCCCGGCAACGCGCGCCATTCGCGCGCGCTAACAGCGCCGCCGCGCAATGCCGCGGCGCTGAAGGCGCAAGCGCCGACGGCTACGCACGTCAGCGCAAGCGCAGCCGCTGCCGCCCGAGGCGGCAGCAAGCCTCCGAGCGCGGCGCCCAGCGCGCGCTCGATCAGCACGAGCGCCGCGGCCATGACCGCGAGCGCGAGCATAAGGGCGGCGGCGGAACGCACGCCGTCCCGTGCCTTTGCTGAGCGCGCCGCCGACACCGGCGCGCTGCCTGCGCTTCCGGCGGCGAACATTCGCCAGCCGATCCGCGCGCCTGCTTGCGCGGCGGCATAGCGCACCGCAGCAGCGCTCAGCAGCGCTGTCGCGCCTAGTGCGGCAATGCCGGCAACTGCCGCACCTTCTGCTCCATAGGCGGGCACAAGCGCCGCATTAAGAACAACCTTGAACAGCGCCGCGGTTAACAGCAGCAGCGCCGGAGCCCGCACAGCGCCAAGACTCTGAAGCACCGGCGCAGCTATCGCATTGACGCTGCCAGCGAGCGCCGTAACACTTACGAGCATGAATATAACCGTTCCTTTCGAATCGGCATACAGCATAACATTAAGCGGCTCTGCCAACAAGACTAGACCAAGGCATGCTGCAGCTCCTATCCCCCAAGCCGCGCGCATGGTTACGGCAAGCTGCTGGCTTAACTGCCCATACGCCCCGCGCATTCTGGCGAGCGCTAAACCCGGCACGATTGCCGCTGCAGCCGCTCCCGCCATCATGACAACAAGCTGGACAAGCGGCTGTGCTCGACTGTAGACGCCGAATACGCTCATCGCTTCCGCCTCGGACATGCCGCTCTCATGCAGCAATCTCGGTACAGTGAACGCGTCCACCACGCCAACCGCCGGCACAACGATCGCGCCTAAAGCCGCAGGCATCGCAACAACGGCCAGCCGCTTCATATCCTTCCACAGAGTTCCACCTTTACGCGGAATACGATCCTTACTCCCATCGCGCCACGCATACAGCGCCAGGAACAGAAGCGCTGCGACGCCTCCAACGGCCGAACCGCTCATCACACCCGCCGCAATATCAGCCTCCCCCCACCCTGCCGTCCAGCTCAGCCATAATACGAATACCATAACGCCAACACGAATAAGCTGCTCAACAAGCTGCGACATCGCCGACAACGACATTCGGCCATATCCTTGAACATAACCTCGCAAAGCTGCAACAACCGGAACGAACAGCAACGCAGTCGATACCGCGCGGATCGCCCTCGCCGTCTCCCTGTCGCCTATCAGCACGGATAGCTCGTCCGCTCCCGCCCATGTCAGACCAAATACGATAATGCCCGTACATCCAAGCAGCAGCATCGCCGCTTGCAAAATCCCCCGTACACCGCCGGAATCCTCGCCTCTGCGAAGCCTCTCTGCAATTAGCAGCGATACAGCCGTAGGCAGACCCGCCGTTGCCAGCACAGCCGCAAGCTGGTAGAACGGATAAACGGCGTTATAAATGCCGAATACCCTATCCCCTGCGATATTTTGCAACGGTATTTTCTGAAATACTCCGATAAGCTTGGATAAAAGGGCCGCCCCGGCCATAAGCATGACGCCGTTCTTCCAAAACCTGCCGGCCGGCTTACGATCCATTGTTCCACGCCCCCGCCTGTCGATCCTGTATAGTTAGTTAAAGCCTATTATACCTCACAAAAGGGGGTTATGAGCAAAGCAACAACGGTCAGCCGAACGTCCTTTTCATGCAATAACAGGAATATCTCCTGTTAAAATCCGGATTTTCTCCCCTCCGATCTACATTAGCTGGAATATATCCTGTTATTTTCTGCAAAATTCGATCCTAAACCGCCACCAAACCCTATTAACTGGACAATTTCCATCTATTCTTTAATTCTTAGCATTTTCTCGATAATAACAGGAGATTTTCCCGTTAAAGCATCGCTTCTATGAACCAGTATCGCTGCAATCACACCAACCCTTTTTCAAAGCTATATAGAAAAAAAAGCCCCCCGGCTCAGATTGCTCTGTTCCGAAGAAGCTGTTCTCTCGCCCGCTTATGTGCTTGTACGCCGCTTTCTTCCTGTATAGCCCCGGGCCACCATTCAGCCAACAAGGCTGACTATGTTCCAACCCTCTGCCTAGCTGTAGAGGAGCTCCTGCTGCTCCATCTGCAACCCGGAAAGGCTGGGCTACTGCTGCTACTGCTCCATCTGTTTTGCTAGGAATCCCGCAGCTGTCTCCGCCATCTTCGTTTCCATATTTGCCATCTTCACAGATTCGTCCTTGCTTAGCAAGACGACCGTGCCGATCGGGTCACCGCCAGCGATGATCGGCGCTGCTACGACGGAGCTATACGTCTCCTGCAAATCCTTCACGACCTCGAATGTGCCTCCGCTCGCTTCAACGAGCGTTTTCCGGTTTTCCATGCAGCTCTCCAGCACCGAGCCGATCTGCTTGTCCAACAGCTCTTTTTTAGACGCGCCGGCCACGGCAATGACCGTGTCTCTGTCGGTAATCATCGTTACATGGTTCGTGCTTTCGAACAACGACTCGGCATACTCCTTCGCGAAGTCGCCAAGCTCGCCAATCGGCGAATACTTCTTCAATATAACTTCTCCATCTCGGTCTACAAATATTTCCAGAGGGTCTCCCTCGCGAATACGCAATGTACGGCGGATCTCCTTCGGAATCACCACACGCCCGAGATCATCGATGCGACGTACAATTCCAGTTGCTTTCATTTCATGTTGCCCCGCTTTCCTAGAGGATTTTGAGTCTACTGGACATCTGCTGCTCGTTTATAACGAAGAGGAAAGATCCTTGAAAGTGATTTTGAATCTGACCATAGTATTCATCGACTCCCATATTCTTATGCACGCCGCTCGGTTGCAGCCAATCGCCCCATATTTCTGCAAAAGGCTCTATTTAAGCCTATTTCCACGGCTTTATTGACCCGATGAAGGTACTGGAAAATCAAGGCTTAGCGCTAGTACAGCCCGCCTAGAGAAGTCACTTCGATTTATCCTGCTGTGAGACCTGCAGATCCCGCTTATCCCCCGCATTATGCTGTACCTGCTGCTCGCTCCTCACCATCAGCTTCCAAATGTGCTGCGCAGCTTCAAGCACCGTCTTCGGCTTCAAGCCGCCTGCGCCCTGAAGCACGCGGAAGGGTCGCGCAAGCCGCGGAAGATGAAGATCGGCTTTCGACAGCAAGCTGTCGTCGAATAGCAGATCGGTCGTCCCTTCGGCCAGCAGTCCGCCGTCCTTAAGCAGCAGCACACGCTGCGCCCATTCCGCGGCAAAATCAACATCATGTGTTGCAACGATAAGCGTGATGCCCGTTTCATGCATCGCCTCAAGCAGCCCCTGAAGGTCGTCCCTGCTCTTCGGATCGAGGAAGGCCATCGGCTCATCGAGCACGATAATGTCCGGCTCCATCGCAAGCACGCCCGCAATTGCCACCCGCCGCTTCTGACCGTAGCTGAGCTCGAACGGCGACCGATGACGATACTCCAGCATATGGACAGCCCCTAGAGCCTTCTCCACGCGATGCCTGATCTGCTCATCCGTCAGCCCCATATTTCCCGGACCGAATGCAACGTCCTCCTCGACGGTAGTCGAGAATATTTGATCGTCAGGGTCCTGGAATACAACGCCAAGCCTGCTTCTAAGCCGCTTTGCTCCGCCTTCGGCCAGCGATTCTCCCAGCAGCCTAACCGATCCCTCGGACGGCTGCTCAAGCCCGCTGAGCAGGGATATGAGCGTTGACTTGCCCGCTCCGTTAGGCCCCATCAAGGCAACCTTATCTCCTTGTTCGATACGGAAGCTGACGTTATGCAGCGCCTCTATAGCGCCATATCGATAGGAAACGCCGAGCACCTCAATAGCCGCCTCCATGTCTCCCCTCTCCAGCATGCCCAATCTTCCCCTTTCGCTTGCATGATGCTTATGAGGCCCGCTGCCGTCATTAGGCCCGTTCGTAATCGGCGCTGCATCATGGCCGGCGAACCCACCGCGCGCCATGATTGAGCGGTATATCCGCTCACTCCGTCCTTGCGAGCGAAGGAAAAGGACGCCGAGCAGCTCTCCGAAACGCTTATATGTTCTACGGCTCCATAACCAGCCGTCAAGCACAAGACCTCGTGAGCGCTGCGCCTTCACCATGCTCTGAGCCTCCGCTTTAAGCAAATAGAAGTAGCGCAGCATCAGACTAATAATTTCGATCAGCACAGCCGGAATGCCGACAGCCCGCAAGCTCTTAATCAATAGAAACTGGGGCGTCGTTGCGCTCAAATACGTAATGAGCAGATTCGCGCACACGATCTTCAATAAAATCAATTCCGCTTGGCGAATGCCTTCCGCGCTCGCTGTCTGACCGAGTAGAGTAAATACCGGCTCTCCAGCCGTATGGAACGGCAGCAGCACGACCGCGCCAAGCCCAAAAGGAATAATGAGCAGCAGCCGCTTCATGATTATCCGAAGCGAAACTCCCGCCCAGAGCAGCCCGAATAGAAAACATCCTGCCGCCCCCAATAGAGCCGCAGGATGTCGCAACAACACAGCTACAACTAATAACCCGAATACCGTCAATAAACGCCGCTTTGCTTGCCTTAGCGTAGATCGTGTTGCCTTAGAGCCGTCCCGCTCCATCTCCATGTGACTGTGCATTCGCTCTCCCCCTCCGTGACGCCAGCCCCTTCATGGAAGCCCACAGTACAACGGCCATAATGCCCGCACCGATCACACCTGCTAAACCAACACGAACCGCCGCCCACGGTACGCCCGCTACCTCGTAATCGGGAATCGGCGCCCATTCATGAACAGCTCCCGCTTGGTCAATGAAGCCATGGTCTTCCGCAACCCGCTCCAGACCGTCCGGATGCGGCGATGCCCAAGGCGACAGCAGCCCAGCTATAACGAGTGTAACGACGAGCAGAACGATCCACTTGCCCTTGCTTCCCGTAATTTGGAATTCGCTCATTGCAATGCCGCTCCCTTCACTTGCACTTTGCTTCGCTCGAGCAAATAGCCTGTCACGAGCGTCGTAATGAGACCTTCTCCGATGCCGATCAGCATATGCCAGCCAACCATCGCTTTCAAGGCTAAGCCAAGCTCGAACGTGCCAGACCAAGCGAGCAGCAGCCCTACCCCTGCCGATGCCGCTACAATAGACAGCCATGAAGCGATGAACGTAATGAATATCCGACCTTTGCCGCCAAAGATCTTCATGCCTGCCTTATATACGCCATAACCGACAAAACAACCGATGAAGCCCGTACACAAAATGTTCGCCCCAAGAACCGTAATGCCTCCGTCTTGGAATACAAGCGCCTGAATAATTAATACAGCGGCCATGACGATCGTCCCGATCCAAGGCCCGAACAAAATACTCGTTAACGCTCCGCCGAGAAAATGCCCCGATGTCGCACCGGCAATCGGGAAATTGATCATTTGCGCCGCGAAAACAAAAGATCCGATCAGCGCCACCATCGGAACCTGCTTGGAAGACGAAACCGCGAGCTTCGTCTTATTCAGACTGTAAGCTACAGCCGCAGCCCCCACCGCTGTCGTCGTGATCCATGCTTTTGCATCCAAAAATCCGTCAGGTATATGCAATTGAAATCCCCTTTCCAGTATCTGCATGTCATCTTTCATGACACCCTTCTTTTGCCTTATTATCAGATAGGCGGATTTTTTCGTCAAGACATATCCAAGTGAGGAAGTGTGAGCCGAAGAGGCCGCATCTATTTCATTTGAAACTGAGGGAGTAGAGGAAAGAAAGTCTGACATTATGAATTAAATTCGCGCATAGCAACTTATTAGGCTAACCTCGCGTCTATACACGTATCCAATTTTGTTAATTTAAGGAGACCCTATGAGAAAATTATACGTACTAATCGCTATCCTTCTTTCCGCCTCCTTGCTCTCAAGCGGGAACAGCACCTTCGTGTATGCCGCGAAGACAACGATGTTCACCGCATTGCCGCTCACTGGCATCATTGATATCGATGACCGAAGCCATGCCGACAACTTCTACGCGCTTCAAAACGACGGAACCATTTGGATTGGAAACGGCAGCAAACCAGCCATAAGAGGCCCGCAAGTTCCCAGCGCTGTTAAAATTTCCGGTCAGCTTATTCTTACCTCAGCCGGCGAAGTATGGACATGGGAGAACGCTGGGGATACCCCGAAGCGTATTGTCGAATTGTCCGGTATAAAAGCTATAAGCTCACGAGATGCCAGCATGGCTATTAACAACAAGGGGCAGGTTTACGTTTGGGGCAATACTTGCCTAACTTCTCTCATAAGACCTGACTTTGAGGATAATCGGGGTCTATGTGCTAACGCCTACCACAACAGCCCGACTCCGGCCGATGATAAGCTGGCGAGCATGCCTAAACTCGCCATTGAGGGAGCGAAAGGGATTAAAGCATCCCTGCAATATATAATGATTCTAATGGCCGACGGCAAAACGGTTAAGGTATACGGCAATACCACAAGTATGAGTTACGGTATGTATGAGCGTGTTTTCGATAAACCRGTCGTCGATTTCGACGGTTACGACAAAGACTATACCGGTTACTCCACCTATATCACCATTCCTAATGACATCTCGAAAAATGCGGGTAACTATGTCCAGGTGAGCCAAGCCTATGGAGGCAGCTATAAGCTTCTAATGCACAAAGACGGTACCGTATGGGGAGATTCGGTCTGGAGTGAAGATCCTACACGGCGCATAGCTCCGCTCAAGGATATCATTAAGGTTGCGGCTGTCGCCTATAACAGCGGTACGGCCTTGGACAAATACGGAAAAGTATGGACATGGGGCACCCGCACCAACATTCCGTACCAAGAAACGTCAGAGAAACTGCTGACTAACGTCAACGCTAAGCCCTCTCAGAAACAGCTGTCCCTACGGATCAACGGCAGGTTCATCGTTTCCGATCCCGGCCCAATCCAAACGAACGGAACGACCTTCGTGCCGATACGCTCTTTATTCGAATCAATTGGCGCGAAGATCGGCTACAACAACAATAACATCACCGTCTCTTACCGTAAGCAACTGCTTGCCTTCAAAGTATACGACACGAAAGCGACCCTCGATGGCAAGAGTGTTGTGATGCCTGCAGCGTCACTTTCCTATCAAGGAAGGACCTACGTGCCTCTCCGCTTCCTAGCGCAAGCGTTCGGCGCTAAAGTAGCATGGGACGATGCAATTGGCGGCGTCTCCGTACAATTTCCCGTTAACTAAAGGAGAGGTACAATGAAGCGTTTAATATCTGCAATAGCTTTCCTTCTAACATTGGCTTTGCTTCCACTAGAGAGTTCGACTGCGGCAGCAAGCGCAAAAACAACGATGATTACCTCATTGCCTCTCACCGGCATCATTGATATCTTTGATCGAGGCAACGCCGACCATTTTTACGCCTTGCATAGCGACGGTACGATTTGGATTGGTAACGGCAGCAAGCCCGCCGTAAGGGGGCCGCAGATTCCAGGAGCTGTTGAAATTTCTGGGAATCTCATTCTAACCTCGGCAGGCGAAGTATGGTCATGGGACGAAGCTGGCGGTACGCCTAAGCGAATTGCCGAATTGTCCGGCATTCGCAGCATAAGCTCCGGAGGCGGATTTACACCTATTAACTTGGCATTGAACGACAAAGGAGAGGTATATGCGTGGGGAAATACTTGCCTAACTTCTCTCATAAGACCCGACTTCCAGGGCAGCGGAGGACTATGTCAATCCGTTTTCCACAGGTGGCCAACTCCGACCGATGACGAGCAGGCGAGCATACCTAAATTCGCTATTGAGGGAGCAAAAGCGATTAAAGCATCCACGCAATATATTCTGATTCTAATGGCTGACGGCAAAACCATTAAGGCATACGGAAACACCGCAAATGTGACTTACAGTATGTATGAATATGTTTCCAATGAACCGATCGTAGACTTTGACGGCTATGACAAAGATTATATGGGCATGTCCACAATGTTTACCGCCATTCCGGATGAATTCAGTAAGTTTAAAGGTAACTATGTCCAGATAAGCCAAGGCTATGGAGGCAGCTATAAGCTTCTATTGCACAAAGACGGTACCGTATGGGGAAATACGATCTGGAATGACGATCCTATTAAGCGCATCACCCCGCTTAAGGACATCATTGAGGTTGCCGCTGTGGCCCTTAACAGCGGTACGGCCTTGGACAAATACGGAAAAGTATGGACATGGGGCGACCGCATCAATATTCCTCTTCTAGATA
Source organism: Paenibacillus sp. 2TAB19 (assembly GCF_052115185.1). NCBI lineage: Bacteria > Bacillati > Bacillota > Bacilli > Caryophanales > Paenibacillaceae > Paenibacillus > Paenibacillus sp. 2TAB19. Next base: position 47,447 of record NZ_JBFRGE010000020.1, read on the forward strand.
CGACAGAGAAGATACAAACTAAAGTGAATGCGATACCGTTACAAAAGCAAATATCGCTCCGGATCAACGGCAAATTCATCGCATCCGATCCCGGCCCAATCCAGACGAACGGAACGACCTTCGTGCCGATACGCTCTTTATTCGAATCAATTGGCGCGAAGATCGGCTACAACAATGATAACATCACCTTCTCTTACCGTAAGCAACTGCTTGCCTTCAAAGTATACGATACGAAAGCGACCCTCGATGGCAAGAGTGTTGTGATGCCTGCAGCGTCACTTTCCTATCAAGGAAGGACCTACGTGCCTCTCCGCTTCCTAGCGCAAGCGTTCGGCGCTAAGGTGCAATGGAATAACAACATTGACGGCGTTGATGTGCAGTTCCCTGCGGCGGGCTAGCTTATCAATCCAAAAGGCGCGGCTGCGCATGTTTCGCATGAAGCGGAATTTGTGCAGCCGCGCCTCTTTCATTAGCCTTCCAGCTTCAGAATGACAATAACCTTGAACAAGTCTCCGTCTGTCTCGATAACGAGACGGCCCTCATGGAGATCGACGATCGACTTGGCGATCGCCAGACCAAGGCCCGAGCCATCCGTATGCCGGGACGTGTCGCCGCGTTTGAACCGTTCAAGCAGCTCCTCTCCATCCTCGCTATACTCATATTTGGATATATTTTTGAACGTGACATGTACGTGTTGGTCTTCTGTACGCATCGCTATATAGGCTCGCGAATGATCCAATGAGTACTTCACCATATTGCCGATCAAGTTGTCGAACACGCGCCACAGCTTTTGGCCGTCTACCCTCGCATACACCGGCGTTTCAGGCATAGAGATACGGAATTGAACGCTAGAGCCTTCAATAACATCGTTATATTCACCGAGCGCCTGCTGCAATAACTGGACAAGATCGGCCTGTGCAAGCGTTAATTCCACGTTGCCGCTTGCCATCTTCGACACTTCGAACAGATCGTCGATCAGCACCTTCAGCCGCTTCGACTTCTGATCGATGATATCGATATAAGCCAATCTTTCCTCGCTCGATACGTCTTCCGCTTTCAATAGTCCCGTATACGTAATGATCGATGTAAGCGGCGTCCGCAGATCATGGCTTACATTCGTTATTAGCTCTGTCTTAAGCCGCTCGCTCCGCGCCTGTTCATTCTGCAGCGTCCGAACGCCTCGTTTCAATACGTTCATATTGGCAGCCATCGCAGCGAGCATCGATTTCCCGCTTACCGGTAGCTCCTGACCCATGCTGCCGGCTGCCAATTCGTCTGCCGCTCTCGCTACTCGGTTCAGGTAGCCTACTTTCTTCACGAGGACAATAACAACAGGAATTCCTATGAATACAAGCAGAGTCAAATAAACAATTGCCGTCGCGGAATCTAATTTAAAATAGCTGCCATAGAACAGCAAGTTGCTGGCGGCGCCCAAACCAAATACAATCAGCAACAAAACCATGAGCAGCACACCTGTGCTTTTGATGAGAAATGCATCTTTCATACCATTGTATAGGTGTACGAAGTAAGACCTCACATGCTTGCCCGTCCGGTACGACAAGCCTTGCTTCCATTGATGCTTGGCACTCTCTCTATCCAGTCGCTCTGCCGCCAGCAGTTGCGCTTGCATGATTACAGCAGCCCAGCATACGGAGGCAATTATGATTATGACGGTAAGCTTCCTGCCGTAGATCCATGGCTGCTCGAATATCATTTGGAATTGATCCGACACGGTAAGTGGCAGCCCCATTGCGAGTAACCCCGTTGCCAAGAGCAGCAGACCTTTGGCATCGATAGGCAGCTTGCTGTAATAGAGCGCCCAGTTCCCTTGCTCTGCCGGCATTGCCTTCACCTTCTTGAAGTGATAGACACATCCGATAAACGCCGCTAAGCCGAACACGGCATAGAGAAGCAATAGGATTTGCTCCTGTCGATAACGATCTGCTTCGTCAACGATGCGACTCTTATCCGACACCCCTACAATCCCTTCATACGAGTCGAATGGGGGGTGGATCAGATCATGGTTCGAAATCCATTCATGAAAGGGTAGATTAGAAGATACCGTATAGCTGGTCGTGAACTTGTCGTCAGCAATCATCTTGCGGTTAGCTAATTGTTCCTGCAGAATGCCAAGATTCGTAACAACTTTTCCATTCATGCTATTTTTGAAGTAATAATCGAACTGCATCTTGAGGTCGTTATATTCGCCGCGGAAGTTTTCCCGCTCCTCATAATAAATTTCAATCCTTTGTTCCTTTTCTTTCATGAGTACGGTTCTGACATACTCGTCATCCTGGAATACYCTTGTGGCTTCTTTTATTCTCTGATCCCGCTCCGCCGTGTAGAAATCTACCGCTTCTTGATTGCCCGCCGCCAGCGCTTCCTCAATCCGAGGTTCGTATTCGTTCTTGACATTAGCCATCGTATCGGTGAACGAACCAAGCCCATTGCGATACTCGTAAATCTCATCCTCGCTAACCGCAATAGACGCCTTCGCATCCTCGGGCGATACCGCATTCAGCTCGAACAAGTTCAAAAATTGAGCGAAACCGTCCAGTTGGTTTTGAAATTCCGGCGTATRGTAATAATTGCGATGCATATAGTTGTCGCTCAAGGAGATCAATGTCAACGGTCCGCTTAGTCCGACAATGAATAACAGCGCATAGACAAACACGGATAATCTATTTCTCCATTTTGTATCCAATTCCCCACACCACCTTCAAGTATCTCGGATTTTTGGGATCGATTTCGATTTTTTCGCGGATTTTGCGGATATGTACGGCAACCGTGTTCTCAGCATTGTAGCCCTGCTCATTCCATACGCGCTCGTAGATCTCGTTAATGGAGAAGACCCGCCCGGCATTCGTCATAAGCAGCTCCACAATTTTATATTCGATCGGCGTCAGCTTGACCGGCTCACCGTGAACGGTCACTGCCTTAGCCTCCTTATCGAGGCCAAGTCCGTTCAGATCAATCGCCTTGCGTATACCTTCATAAGCTCCTAAGTTCACATATCTGCGCAATAGCGACTTTACGCGGGCTACAAGCTCCATTGGATTAAACGGCTTCGTCACGTAATCATCCGCCCCTACGTGAAGCCCTAATATTTTGTCGACATCCTCGCTCTTAGCGCTCAAGATAAGAATCGGTATATTCTTTTTCTCGCGAATCTTATAGGTAGCAGCTATTCCGTCCAATCTAGGCATCATAATGTCCAAAATAATAAGGTGAACAGGATGCTCATTAATCATATCCAGAGCTTCCATACCGTCCTTCGCCTTGCGTACGAAGACGCCCTCGTTCTTCAAATAAATCTCGATCGCATCGCGGATTTCCTGATCATCGTCTACGACAAGCACAACGTACTGCTCCATGCCCTTCCCCGCTTTCCCGGCAGCTATTCTCTTTCCATATTTTAATAGTAATCGAGATTTCTTAATATCCTTTCACGATAATTATGAAGAACTTCTTAATAAAAAGAAAAACGAGCCTGGGATTTCTTCAACAGCTCGTTTCTTGTTGATTCAACCTAAATACCCGCTACTCCGCCTGCACGGCATCGCTCTTCTGCCTGAACTCCGATGGCGTTTCGCCGTATTTCTTGCGGAATAGCTGGGAGAAGTGTCGAATATCCTGGTATCCAATTCGTTCCGCGACGTCGGCAAGCTTAAGTTTCCGATTAAGCAGCAGCTGCTTCGCCTGCTCCATTCGCAGACCGATGACATATTCCTTAAAGCCCAGGCCCGTCTTCTGCTTGAACAGCTGACTGAAGTAGACCGGATTCAAGTAGACGATAGAAGCCACCTTCTCAAGCGACAGATCGGCATGATAATGGGTGCGTATATATTGTTGGGCGACTTCAATGGCTTGATCGCCGCCGCTCGCATAATGCTCATATACCTGTGTCGAGGAAGCCTGCCTCATCCGGTGCACCTCGGTCGGTATCGCATTCACATCCTCGATCTGCTCCGTATGCATGATCTGGAAAGGGACGCGCAAGTATTTGATGAGGTGTGAGCGCAATTCCTCGAGCAGCGAGGCCAGCGTACGCCCCTCCTCAAGCGTAATGAGACCGAGCAAGCTCTTGTTATCATGAATAGTCACGAAACCCTTACCGTAACGACCGATCAGCTCACTAAGCACATTCTCGATAATGAAATGTTCCAAGTGGACTACCTTCTCGCTATCCATCTTCACCATAATGAGATGAAAGTGAGGATGGCTTTCCATGAACGGGGTTACATCGATACGCCCAATGTCGAGTCCCGACGCCCAGCGCTGGAACACCGCCTCGCGCAAGTAGTTGCGGTTCACTTTCAGAAGCTCGACGTCCAACGTCAATTCCTTCTCGCGCATAATTTCCTCGCCCAGCTTCTCGATCATCTCAATCAATATTTCTTTACCGATTGGCTTGAGTAAATAATTTTTTGCGCCAAGCCGAACCGCTTCCTGGGCATATGCGAATTCAGAATGAGCCGAGATGACGACCCACTTCATATGCGAATAGCTGTCTGCCGTCAGCTTCATCAGCTCCAGCCCCGACATGCCCGGCATCAATATATCGGTTAGCACGACATCGATCCGATCACTGCGCAGCCGCATTACCGCTTCTTCCGGATTGCTCGCCAGAAAAACCGCGTGATCTTTAAAGTGGTTCTCAAGCGTCCGCTTGATCCCCTCCCTGATTACCTTCTCGTCATCTACAATCAAAATATTCATCTTACCATCCTCCTTCCTATAAGACGGGAAGTGGCATAACGATTACAACCGTCGTCCCTTCCTCCTGTACGCTATCAATGCGAAGCCCGTAAGACTCGCCGAACATAATGACCAGCCTATGATGAACGTTGGGAAGACCAATCCCGCGCCTTACAGGCTCGATTCCCGGCTCGCTCTGAGTACTTCTGCTGAATACCGGCTCTTTAATCAATCGTCTAATATGTTCAAGCGTTTCCTCGCTCATGCCTATTCCGTTGTCAGATATAACGATACGCAGCTCTCTAGCTTCCTCATCCGCCTTCGCGTATACCCGCAATATACCCGGCCGACCCTGATCAAGCGGTTCAAGACCGCTCTTCACCGCATTCTCGATAATCGGCTGCAGCGTCATCTTCGGCATCGGAGCGTCGAGCCAGCGATCCTCGACCTCAATCTCCGTCGCTACCCGGCCTTCAAGCCGATTCTCAATAATGGTCATATAATGTCGCATCTGATCAAGCTCCTGCCGCAGCGTCGTCTTGGATGCTTCCTCCCAGTGGCTGCTGTAGCGGAACATTTGCGACAAAGAAAGAATCACGCGTCCAAGACGGTCATTCTCCCGCTCGTCCAGCATCCAGTAAATCATATCAAGCGTGTTATATAGAAAATGCGGGTTCACCTGGGACTGCAGCGCCTGCAGCTCTGCGTTCTTCTCACTAATGGAGGAGAGTGTTATTCGTTCGATCAATTCGTCCATCCGCAGTACCATCCGATTGAAGGACGATACGAGGCTGTTGATCTCCTCGTACGAATTGACGTTCACCGCACCGCGGAAGTTACCCATCTCAACTTGTCTCATCTCACGAATGAGCAGCTTGAGGGGCTTCGCGATATTGCGCGAGATTAAGCTTGCCAGCACTGTAGACAGAACGATGACGGCCGCTATAACGATCAATAAATATAGTCTAGTCTGTGCAAGCTCCGCGCTTATATCCGCTTTCGGAGTTAATCCGAATACGGTCCAATTAGCCATCGCCGCGTTAGCCGATACAATAAGCTGATCCGTTCCGTTGTCGATGACGATTTCGTTTCCGACTGGCCTAGGCAACCCGTTGAAGGACGGATACTGCTTCTGCTTATCATCGTCGGTGGAGATACCTGGATCGGTCGTCGCAATGACACGATTGTCGGGATCTACGATATAAACTCTACTATTGGGGCTGATCGTAACGTTAGACAAGGCCGACATAATCGGCTTCGGATCGGTCTCGATTAGAAGAATGCCGATTGGCTTGTAATTGTTGAAATCATACAGCTGACGACCAAAAACGAATACGGTATCCTGCTGCAAAATGCTATTAATCAACGATCCCTGCGACAACCCGAGCCAAACCATTTTCCCGTTCGATTCGACGAGCTTCCGGTACCAGTCGGTCGAGCTGTAGTTGCGATCGACGATGCCGGCGAATCGGCGTTCATAGCTGTACACCTTGCCGCCCGTCGATATAATATGAATGCCGATAATATCATCCCGCGAGTAATACGCCGCCCCGAGCAAATTCGTAATCGATCGTTCGCTAATGAAGCCGACCGCTTCATCCACTTCCTCGCGATCCTTCTCCATTACGAGCCGCGTCAGCTCGGAGTTGCTGCTCAGCGACTTCGTGACACTGTCATAGCCCTCCAGTAGCAGATCGAACAGTCCAACCGTCTGCGAAATATTTTTCTCGGCAAGATCGCTGATCTTTGAATGAATGATTTGGGTCGTCTTCTGGTAATAGAGCACGCATACGAGAATGAGGAGGGTCATCGTCGATATGAGAAATAACAGAAACAGCCGGCTTCGAATGGAATGCCGGTTCCACCTTCGCAACATGTCCGCTCCCCCTCTCTATTGCTGAAATGACAAAAACGGCGAAGGGATTAACCCTTCACCGCACCTGCTACCATGCCCTTCGTAATCTTATCGGCAAGTAGGAAGTAAATAATGATTACCGGCAACGCGCCGAGTACGAGGAACGCCCCGATGGCACCGTAGTTGACGGAATATTGGCTTACGAAGCTGTTCACCCCGAACGGCAGCGTCTTAAGCGCTTCGGACGAAATGAATGTGGATGCGAGTATATATTCGTTCCAGATGTTGATGAACGTTAAGATACATACGGTCATCATCGGCGGTATCGATACCGGCAGGATGATATTCCAGAATATCCGGAACACGCCCGCTCCGTCCACAACGGCCGATTCCTCGATCTCATGAGGAATGGTTCTCATGAAGCCGCTGAGAATGAACACGGCAATCGGTGTTTGGAATGCGATATACGGCAAAATGATCGATGCGTGCGTATTGAGAATGTGGATGTTCTTGAAAATCAACATCAGCGGGAGCAACGTTGCCTGCATCGGAATCATCATCCCGATCAGGAAGATCAGCATGACCGCCTGCCCGTATTTCCAACGGAAGCGGCTAATTGCGAACGATACGAGCGAGGCTAACAGCAATACCCCGACCATTGTAATCGTCGTAACGAACAAGCTGTTGTACAAATATTTGAAGTAATTGCCCGACTCGACAGCATTGGTGAAGTTGACCCACTGCGGCGATGCCGGAAGAGCGAAGAAGCTGCCCGACAATATTTCTTCATTACTCTTAAGCGAATATATGGCTAGCCAGAGGAGCGGATACAACTGGGTAACGAGCAGAATGCCGAACAAAATATACGATACGATTTTGCCGATACTAAAGCTCCGTTTCCCTCTCACTCTCGCCTGTGGCTTAATTGCGCCGGCCCCGATTGATTGACTCATGGTTGTTCCCTCCTTACGTTACGTGTATTTCCGTTCTACTTTGTTGAAGACGAAGTTGATAATGAACGTTGCGACCAAGCAGACAAGCACGAGGAATGCCGCAATGGCACTTCCGTAACCGTACTTCATCGACAGGAACGACATATTGTACATATGTGTCGAGATGAGGTCGGTCGCATGCGCTGGACCGCCGCCCGTCATAACCATCGTCAAGTCGAACGCTTGTAGGGAACCTATAAATGCAAGAACGATCGATATCTTAAAGATCGGAATATTCATTGGGAAGGTGATGTACCAGTCGGCCTTGAGCCCGTCGGCACCATCGATCTTAGCCGCCTCGTACACATCGGCCGGAATGTTCTGAATACCAGTAAACTGAATGAGCAAGTGGTAGCCGAAGTATTGCCACAGGGCTACGAAATACAAGCTGTACATCGCAATGCTCGGATCTGTAAGCCAAGCTTGCGTCCAAGAGCCTAATCCAACTGCTTCTAGAACCTGATTGAGCATACCGCCCATCGAAGCCGGGTTATAGATGGTTTTCCATAGTTGCCCGATAATAACGACCGACAAAATAATCGGCAGAAAATAACTCGATACGAGGAAATTCGGTTTTTTCACATAACGGTTCAACAAAATAGCAATAAACAGCACGACTGGAATCTCCGCCATAGAGAACACGGCAAACATCAAGGTGCGGCGTACAGACGGCCAGAACACGGCATCGTCAAAAAACATCGTTTTAAAGTTGTCCAAGCCAACGAACGTCGACTCCCCAATACCGTTCCAATCCAGCAACCCGCTGTACATCGATACGATGATGGGTACGAATACAAGCAGTACGTATAGCAGCAAACATGGTAGTACGAACAGCGCAATAGTAAATTTTGAAACCTTCAGTACGTTCATCTCGCGCTCCTCCTTATACAAAATTGCAAAAACAATCAACAGTTTTGGTTCGCTCACTGGCGAAATGTGAACACGATAACGGAGGGGGTCTTAAGCAAGAACCCCTCCGCTCCGCGTTATCTCTACTTTTTTATTTAAAGCTTAGTCTTATTTCTTGTTGCTTTCGTAAGCCGATTGATGCTCTTTGGATACTTTTGCGGACTCGACTTTTTGAACGAACAGGTTTTGGATGCTAGTCAAGTGACCTTGAGCTGTACCAGGGTTCATCGTGTTATCGAACGCAAGGTCTCCGCCTTTAACGTCTTTGAACATGCCCAGAACTTCCATTGCCATATCGGAGTAGCCGGCAGCTTTGAAGTCGCCTTCTACTTTTTGTGCAAGACCTACTGCGCCTTTAACTTCGAAAGCTTCTTTAGGGAAGTTCAGCATGAAGTAGTTCAAGAAATCTTTTGTTTCTTCCAGGTGCTTGCTGTCTGCGGAGATCGCGAACGCGCTGCCTGGTGCAAGCATGAATTCGTTAGGATCGCCTTTGCCGTTTACAGTAGGGAATTTGAAGACGCCCACTTTACCGTTAACGGACGAAGTTTCGATGCCGCCAGTTGCCCAGCTGCCCATGTAGTACATAGCTGCTTTGCCTGTTTTGAACAGGTTCTCGCCGGCATTGTAGTCGAACGATGTTGCGCCTTCTTGGAATGCGCCAGCTTGGATCAAGCTTTGGAATGCTTCAACAGCTTCCGTGAATGCTGGATCTTCGAATGTTTTCTTGCCGTCAATAACTTCTTGCAGGAAGCCAGGGCCGTTCGTGCGAAGCAATACGTTCATGAACAAGAACGAACCTGTCCAAGTGTCTTTCTCACCGATTGCCATTGGCTGAATGCCTTTAGCTTTTAAATCTTTAACGACTTGTACCATTTCTTCGAACGTTGTTGGCACTTTCACGCCAGCTTGGTCGAACAGCTCTTTATTGTAGTACACAAGGCCGATGTTGTTACCGTCCGGCAAAGCGTACAGATTGTCGTCGAACGAGTAGAAATCAAGAATACCTTCTTGGAACGTGTCCTTCAGACCATTCTCCGCTACCATGTCGTTCAGCGGAGCGAACAGCTTCGCATCTACGAAAGGTTGCATTTGTGCAGCAGGGTTAACAACCGTAATGTCTGGAACTTCACGCGAAGCTGCTTGTGTTTTGAGCTTTACTTTTTGTTGGTCCGTATTTAGCGAGTCGAGTTCGATCTTCACGCCCGGATGATCTTTTTCGTATTGAGCTACGATTTTTTTCATCATGCCGTTTTTCGGATCGGTAGGGTCCGGATAAATGTTTTGGAACGTGATTGTGATGTTGTCTTTCTTACCGCCGTTGTCGGTACCACCGTTCGTGCCAGTGTTCGTGCCTTCGTTGTTGCCGTTGTTAGCTCCGCATGCCGCAAGGCTAAGCGCCAGCGTACCTGCCATAGCTACTTTCAATATGCCATTCATTTTGTTCATTTGTGTATCCCCCTTATTTGTGGATGTGTTCATTATGCTCTGATCTGCAACCCCTTACAATGCGCGAACTTAGGATAAGAGGTGTGTTTTCTTTAGGTCGTTTCGTTTTTCCCACATTACATAAATAGTATTGTTGTGAGGCCTATGCAGTATGCGGTAATAATGTAATGCTTCTCCGCTCCAATATTTGAAAATAAAAAAGACAGGTGACCGATTAGGTTTCGGTCACCTGTCTTCTCTTTCAATTTCAAGCTTGATGCTCATCATCTGAATCGCTCGGAGGCATAGGAGGACGTGCTGCCTTCAACCGGCCTGCCTTACCTAACGCCTCGCGCAGCAGAAACTCAATATGGCCGTTCACGCTGCGGAATTCGTCCGCAGCCCATAGCTCAAGCGCGCGATGGAGTTCGGGATCTAATCGGAGCGCGAATGCTTTCTTTTCTTTTCCCATTCGATTAGCCCGTTAGGTGTAGAGCGATCCGGTATTAATAACCGGGGTAGCCGAACGATCCGATACGATCGCTACCATCAGATTGTTGACCATTGCCGCGCGCCGCTCCGTATCAAGCTCGATTCCGTTCTCCTCCAACTGCTTAAGCGCCATATCCACCATACCGACCGCCCCTTCGACGATCTTCTGTCTTGCTGCTACGATAGCCATTGCCTGCTGCCGCTGCAGCATGGCGCTTGCAATCTCAGGCGCATAAGCAAGATGCGTAAGTCTCGTCTCCAGCACTTGTACACCTGCAACAACAAGCCTTGTTTGCAGCTCCTTAAGCAACTYGGCCGCTACTTCATCCGCATTGCCGCGCAGCGTCAATACATCATCCGCTCCGTAAGTGTCATACGGATATTGAGCCGCAATATGCCGCACCGCCGTCTCGCTTTGAATCTCGACGAAACGCTCGTAATTATCGACATCGAACGTTGCGCTCGCCGTATCATGTACTTTGAAGACAACGACTGCGCCAATCTCGACCGGATTGCCTTCGGCATCATTGACCTTCAGCGTCTGGCTATTGAAGTTGCGCACCTTAAGCGACACTTTTCTCTTGTTTGTCAGCGGTGCCACCATCCATAGTCCGCTTTCTACGATTGTTCCCAAGTATGTCCCGAAGAACGTTACGACCTTAGCCTCATTAGGCTGAACAATGCTTAAAGACGTCAAACAGATTATCGCAAAAAAGAAAAGAAATATGCCGATTCCGATCAGCAATGGAGACGGATCGATCTCCGATGCTCCGTTAGCGATCAGAAGAATACCGCCTACCGTCGCAATAATCGCCACCAACAATGCCATATAACCGCTTACGTACCACGCCTTTTTCTCTTTCATAAGCATCACTCCTTATATTGTTTTGATATTTTTATGATATCACTTTTTACAAATAGTTGCAAATGGTTTAGTTGACCAAATTTAGTGATGGCGATAGCCGGTAAAAAATCTATTGACCCTGACATTAATGTCAGCGTTTATACTTACATTAAACCATTCCAAGAGCGAGGCGCATTATATGCCAACTCTGCTTGGAACGTCATACCCCGGGGGCTTTTTATGATGCAAATTGGTCAATTATCGCGCGAGACGGGAGTCAGCATCCGTTCCTTGCGCTACTACGAGCAAAAAGGGCTTATTACGCCTATCCGCCAAACAAACGGCTATCGCGAATATTCGCCGCTTACCGTCCAAACCGTCGAGACGATCAAGCTGTATTTGAATTTGGGCTTGTCGACGGAACAGATCGCCAGCTTCCTTACGTGCGTCCTTCAGAATAAGGAGGCGTTCTGCACACAGGTGATGCCGATCTATCAGCGAAAGCTGGAAGAAATCGAGCGTCAGATTGTTGAGCTTAATCAAATTAAAGCGAATTTGATCGATCGTATCGCTTCGCTTCAGCAGGATACAACACCTTAACCATCTTTTAATGAAAGGAACGTGATTACAATGGGTCTTCTGAATGCCGAGAACGAAGCCGTTCTACGCGCAACCATTAACGAAGGAGTTACTCTTGTTGACTATAACGCACCTTGGTGCCCGCCTTGCAAACCATTGATCCCTATATTGGAGGAGCTAAACGAGGCCTACGCTGATTCCATCCGCATCATTAAAGTAAACTGCGACGATCTACCCGGCGCTGCGTCGGAAGCAGGGGTGATGAGCATGCCGACCGTTATTCTCTACAAAAACGGAGTGCCCATGGAGAAACTGATTGGGCTGCGGCCGAAAGCTGCCTATCAAGCCATTATCGACAAGCATTTATGATCGGCTTCCCTAAAATACACAAAGAGCGCCGCTCCTATCCAAGGAGCGGCGCTCTTCCTATTCCCACAACGATCATACCGTCAAATATTTGCGAACAACCTCGTCATTCAGCGCATCCAGTCCGCCTTCCCAAGCGATAGCGCCCTTCTCCAAAATGTAGAAGTAATCACCGATGCTCTTGACGAACTCCAAGCTCTGCTCCACGAGCAGCACGGCTGTCTTGCCGTCAGACTTGATCGAGCGGATAACGTCGCGAATATCATCGACGATTGACGGCTGAATACCTTCGCAGGGCTCATCAAGCAGAAGCACTTCCGGCTTAGAGGCCAGCGCCCTTGCGAACGCAAGCTGCTGCTGCTGCCCGCCGCTTAGATCACCGCCGCGCCGCGTGTACATCGTTGGCAATACCGGAAATTTCGCAATCGCTTCTTCGGGAATCGCCGTCACCTTCGTCTTCGATGCTTCCAGCCCAAGCAGCAGATTCTCATATACCGAGAGCTGCGCGAATATTTCACGGCCTTGCGGAACGTAGCCAATGCCGCTTTTTGCCCGCTGCCCAGGCGCACGCTTCGTCAGATCCGCTCCATTATAGGCAACAGAGCCGCCGCGCGATTTCAACAGCCCCATAATACTCTTCATTAGTGTCGTCTTACCGACGCCGTTGCGGCCGAGCAGACAAACAACTTGCCCCGGCTTCACCTTAAGCGTCACATTGCGCAAAATAATGCTTTCGCCATAACCCGCCTCAAGCTGTTGAACGGCTAACATCGGCATCCCGCCTTTTCCCTAGATACACTTCCGCTACGCGATCATCGCGCTGTACCTCATCCATCGAACCTTCCTTGAGCAGCCTGCCCTCGTGCATAACCGTCACCTTGCTGGCGAAGTTGCGGACAAACTCCATGTCATGCTCTACAACTACGATTGAACGCATGCGGGCAATCTCATGCAGCAGCTCGCCCGTCTTATCCGTTTCCTTATCGGTCATTCCGGCTACAGGCTCGTCAAGCAGCAAAATCTCCGGCTCTTGGAGCAGCATCATGCCGATCTCCAGCCACTGCTTCTCTCCATGCGACAAGCCGCCTGCACGCCAGGATGCCTTGCTCTGCAGACCGATCATCTCTAATTGATGTTCGATCCGCGACCGCTCGTCATCGCCCATCTTCGCGAACATCGTCGCGAACACAGATCGCCTCTGACGCATCGCAATCTCCAAATTCTCATGCACCGTCATTGAAGGGAAAATCGATGGCGCTTGGAACTTGCGCCCRATGCCGAGCTCGGCAATCTGATGTTCCTTCTTCCGCGTAATATCGATCTTCCCGTCAAACGTCACCTTACCGCTGGAAGGGCGAACTTTACCACATATCACATCCAGCATCGTTGTCTTGCCTGCTCCGTTAGGCCCGATCAAGAAACGAAGCTCTCCTTTCTCCAGCTTGAGATCCATTCCTTGAATCGCCTTGAAGCCGTCAAACTCCACCGTCACATCATCACACTGCAGGATTGCGGACTCCCTCATGCTCCTTCTCCTTCCTTTTGTTGCGGAATTTTATTTGACTGATTAAGCCCGAAATGCCTTTCGGCATAAATACGACGACGACAACGAATAATCCACCCATGAAGAACAGCCAGCCTTCCGGATATGCGGTACTGAATTCGCTTTTCGCCCAGTTCATAACGATAGCTCCAAGCGCAGCGCCGATCAGTGTGCCCCGTCCGCCAATCGCTACCCATAACACCATCTCAATCGACGGTACAATGCCAAGCATGGATGGAGATATAATACCGACATGAAGGATGAACAGCATGCCTGCAATACCCGCGATGCCCGCAGAGATCGTGAAGATAACCATTTGATAAATCGCCGGATTGTAACCGATGAACCGTACGCGGTTCTCACCGTCGCGAATCGCGCGCAGCACCTTGCCGAAGCGGCTGCCGACAATATAACGGCATAGGATGAACACGGCGATCAGCACGGCGGCCGTAATCCAATACAGCATGCGCTTCGTATCCGCAGATCCAAGGGATGCGCCAAGAATCGTCGAATAACCCGTAATCCCGTTCGTCCCCCCTGTGAAGGCTTGTTGCCCGACGAGCAGCGTCGTCGTAATAATAACGAGCGCTTGGGTCAGAATCGTGAAGTACACACCTTTAATCCGATTACGAAATGTAACGTAGCCGAGCACAAGGGCGAGTATCGATGGGATGAGTATGCCCATGGCAACCGCAAATCCGAAGTTCTCGAACGGTTTCCAGAATAACGGCAGCTCCCGAAGTCCGCTCCAGCCCATGAAGTCAGGCGGCTTGCCTCCGCTTGCCTCTAGCTTCAAGTACATGCCCATCGCATAAGCGCCAAGTCCGAAGAAAATGCCGTGTCCGAGACTTAAGATGCCGGTATAGCCCCATATGAGATCAAGGCCGAGCGCCACAATCGCAAAGGCCAGAAATTTCGCCAATAAGTTGAGTCGAAAATCGCTTGCGAACATCGGAGCAGAAAATAATGCCGCCGCCGCTGCTGCGTATCCGACTAATAACCAAATGCGCTGAGGTGTCCATTTTTGCTGCAGCATATGGTTTCCGCCTTTCTATCCGTATTTAATCGAGTGAGCGCGAGCGCATAGCGACGAATCCCATCGGTCTCCATTGCAGGAAAGCTACGATGCAGACGAACACGAGCACTTTGCCAAGCGATGCGTTGGTCCAATATTCGAACAGTGTATTGAACATGCCTATTCCCATTGCGCCGAGCACCGTGCCGACCAGCTTGCCGACGCCGCCAAGGACGACGACCATAAAAGCATCGACGATATAATACGTGCCGAGGGAAGGACCAATCGAACCCATCAGCGTGAGCGCACAGCCTGCAATGCCTGCAATGCCCGATCCGATCGCGAATGTCATCGCATCTACGCGGCGAGTCGATACGCCAAGACAAGCAGCCATATCGCGGTTCTGCATAACCGCTCGCATTCTTCTGCCCTCATGACTGCGATAAATATAGAAATACATGGCGACGAGGCAGGCAATAACGAGCCCAATAATGAACAGCCTTTTGTACGGCAACAGCGTGCCGTCCATAATCTGCAATCCTCCATCGAGCCAGGAAGGGCTCGTTACAGCGACATTCGGCGCGCCGAAGATCGAGCGAGCGAGCTGCTGCAGCACGAGGCCGACACCCCATGTAGCAAGCAAGCTGTCGAGCGGCCTGCCATACAAGAAGCGAATAAGCGACATTTCGAGAATAAGGCCGAAGACGAATGCGATTGCGAAGCTTACCGGAATGGCAAGCACGAAGTACCAATCGAACATCGACGAAGGGAGATATTCCTTGAATAGATTTTGGGTTAAATACGTGGAATAAGCGCCGATCATAATAAGCTCGCCATGCGCCATATTAATGACCTTCATAAGGCCGAACGTAATGGCGAGCCCAAGAGCGACCAGCAGTAGAATCGAGCTGATGCTCAGCCCATTGAATAACTGCAGAAGATACACATCCATAATACCGCCCCTTGGTTGTCATCTTGGTTATTAAAAACAGAGGGGAAGCATTCGAAGCTTCCGAATACTCCCCCGTGTACTGCTGCGTCTAAGCGTAGAAGACGTTACTTATACCCTATTCGGTAGGTTGTATGCTCGCGGCCCAAGCGTATCCTTTCAGGTATGGGTCCGGTTTGACCGCTTCGCCTGAGTTCCACAGCTCCTTGAACTGTCCATCCGACTGAACTTCGCCAATCCGCACCGTTTTGTAAATGTGTTGTGTCTCGCCATCGATCTTCACTTTACCTTCCGGAGCATCCCACTCGAGATCCTTCGCCGCTTCCTTGACCTTGGCTACTTCAGTCGATCCTGCTTTCTCAACCGCTGCTGCCCACAGGTAAACCGCCGTGTATCCCGCTTCGATCGGATCCGCTGTTACGCGCTCGTCGCCGTATTTCTTTTTGTAGTTCTCAACGAACGTTTTGTTCGTTGGCGTATCTGTCGTTTGGTAGTAGTTCCAAGCAGCCAGATGGCCTTCCAGCACATCGACGCCGATACCGCGAATTTCTTCCTCTGCGACCGATACGGACAACGTTGTAATATCCTTCGATGTAATGCCTGCATCCTTAAGCTGCTTGAAGAAAGCTACGTTGCTGTCGCCGTTAAGCGTGTTGTACACGACATCCGGTTTCGCTTCCTTAATCTTGCTGATGATTGTTGCGTAATCCGTATGGCCGAGCGGCGTATACTCTTCGCCTACAAGCTCTCCGCCTTCAGCTTTCAATTGCTCTTTAATAATGAGGTTTGCCGTGCGAGGGAATACGTAATCCGAACCGAGCAAGTAGAACTTCTTGCCGCGATTCTCAAGCAGCCACGATACGGAAGGCACGATCTGCTGGTTCGTCGTCGCCCCTGTATAGAAGATGTTCGGAGAAGCTTCAAGACCTTCATATTGCACCGGATACCAGAGCAGTCCGTTAAGCTCCTCGAATACCGGCTTCATCGCTTTCCGGCTTGCCGATGTCCACCCGCCGAATACGGTTGCTACTTTATCTTCTGAGATGAGCTTGCGGGCTTTCTCTGCAAAGGTCGGCCAATCGGATGCGCCGTCTTCAAGAACGGGAATGATTTTTTTGCCTAGTACCCCGCCTGCTGCATTGATTTCATCGATTGCCATCATTTCTGCGTCGATTACCGAAACTTCGCTTATTGCCATCGTGCCGCTCTGGGAGTGAAGAATACCAACCTTAATGCCGTCCTCTGCCGCCGCTGGAGCATTCGTCCCCTCCGACGATCCTTCATTCGTCGAAGCCGGCTCATTGTTATTGCCGCATCCTGCCAGCACCAACGTCAATGCCACTAATAATAAGCCGAATTGATAAAACAACCTCTTTTTCATCTCTCCACTCCCCAGTTCTCTTTAATTTTTCTCTATTTTCCGAACGTTTCCATGGATTTCATTTCCATCGTTCGCATCCTTATCATAATATGGCCTCAGCTTTCATGTCAATATAGTTTACATTAAAAGTTTTAAATGAGTCCAAGTTACCAAAAATGATGCTTTTTACTAACAAATCGTCGATATTGCGTAACTTTAACTAACATAAATATGACCTTGGTCGTGGTTTTATGATCAAATTCCGAACGATCGTGTATTTGTGAGCGCTCATTCCTATACGGCGACACAAAAAAAGCTGCCCCATGATATGAAATCATGGAACAGCTTTATGTGGCTTATCCTATTGCATTATTATTTCGCTGCTGGAGCTTCGGTTGCTTTCGGAGCATCCGTTGCTGCCGGTGCGTCACTTGCCGCTGGAGCGTCGCTCGTTGCAGGAGCATCGCTTGCTGCAGGCGGTTCAGGAAGAGTTACCTTCACTTCGTAGCCAGGCAATTCATCCGTCATGAACTTGTCCATATGCGCATATGCGACAGCGTTCTTCACGGAGTCCTTCGTTGTTTCGTCCAGTTGGTCGAATGTTTTCACATCGCGTTTCTCAACTTGGATCAGGTGGTAGCCGTATTCAACCTCAACCGGTTCGCCCAGCACGCCAATCTCTTGCTTGAACGCCGCTTCCTTGAACTGCTCTACCCATTTGCCTGCAACCTCGTTCTCATACAGGCCGCCTGTTTGGTTAGAACCTGGATCGTCGGAATATTCCTTCGCAAGCGCAGTCCAATCTCCGCCAGCTTTTAGCTTTTCTTTTACTTCGTTAACGCGTTTAAGAGCTTCTTCCTTCGTGCGAAGCTCTTTCTCCTCGCCAGTCGTCTGATCCTGCGTCGTTGTAGCGACTAGAATGTGGCGAGCACTAATCGTCGTGTAATCAGCCGTATTTGCCTCATACTCGGCTTTCGTCTCTTCGTCCGTTACTTTGGAATTCATATGAGAGACAACGGTAGCCGTCAACATTACGTATGTCGACATATCGTCATCGGAAACTTTTTGCTCTTCGATAGCGGTTTTTAGATCCGGATTATCTTTCAAAGCCGTCTCATAATCCTTCATTTGCGTAGCGACATCTTCGCGAGCCTTCTTAAGCGTGTCTTCGGAAGCTTGCGAAGCAATGATCTTGTACGATACGAATTGCTCAAGCAGCTGCTCCTTGAACGGCTGATATGCATCGATGATCTGAGCGTAGGTAGGCTGCATAATTTTGAACACCGACAAGTAATTGTCGAACTCTTCCGCTGTAACCTTGCCGCCATCCTTATAGGTTGCGACTACGTCACCTTTGCCCGCTCCCTTGAATTCCAAGGTATAATCGTCTTTTTTCTTGCCGCATGCCGCCATGACCGTCGTAGCAAGCACCACTGAAATAACGAGCAGTGCGCTTCTGCGCCATGCCGATTTGCGTGAACTTTGCAACATGTTGAATCCCCTTTCAAATTATGAACTTGTTTGTATTGTATCAGAAAAAGAACTCAAAAAGCGAATTCTCGCCTATGGTGTCACATTCTGCAACTGTGCTTGCGCGCGAAGCACATCCTTGTATGCCTGCAAAAATTGCTCCATCATATGAAGCTTCTGCTCCATCGCGAGGCCTTTGCCCCTCAGCATGACGGTCGGATATTCGTCCTGCTCGCCGCCCTGCTTGAACCGGTTCTCGAACTTGTGACATAACTTGTCGACCTTCGTCCGATCGATGCGCCGCTTCTCGCTCGCAGCGAACCGAAGCGTCAGATCGTCGCCCTTCTGGCTAATTTGCTCAATGCCGTACAAGCCGCCGTATACTTTCAGCCTTGCGACTGCCATTAAGTTCTGAACAGCCTGCGGCAAATCGCCAAAGCGGTCAATAAGCTCGGCATCGAGATCATCCGATTCCTCGAAGGAGCGGATCGTCGCTACCTTCTTGTAAATCTCGATCTTCTGTATGCTGTCGTATATATAATCTGAAGGCAAGTACGCATCGATGCTCACATCGATCAGCGTGCTGACTTGCTTCTCCTCTACGATCTCTACGCCGTCCATCTCCGCCTTGCGCTTGGCAATCTCATCCGCCAGCATTTGCGAATACATATCGAAGCCGACCGATGCAATGAAGCCATGCTGCTCGGCACCGAGCAGATTACCCGCTCCGCGAATCGACAAATCGCGCATTGCGATCTTGAAGCCCGAGCCAAGCTCGGTGAACTCCTTGATGGACTGCAGGCGCTTCTCTGCTACTTCCGTCAGCACCTTATCGCGCTGATACGTAAAGTAGGCGTAAGCGATTCGGTTGGACCGACCTACACGTCCGCGCAGCTGGTACAGCTGTGACAGACCCATTTTGTCCGCATCATGAACGATAAGCGTGTTGACATTCGGAATGTCGACGCCTGTCTCAATGATACTTGTGCTTACCAGCACGTCGGACTCCCCGTCAAGGAAGTCGAGAATCGTCTTCTCCAGCTCCTGCTCAGACATCTGTCCATGGCCGACGGCCACTCTAGCATCCGGCACAAGCGCGTTAATCTGCTCAGCCATCTGATAGATGCCTTGTACACGATTATAGAGATAATAGACTTGCCCGCCGCGCGCAAGCTCGCGCTCGATCGACTCCCGCACAAGGGCAGGGCTGTATTCGACCACATACGTCTGCACCGGAAAACGGTTCTCAGGCGGCGTCTCGATGACCGACAGATCGCGCACCCCAAGCATGGACATATGCAGCGTTCTCGGAATCGGCGTCGCTGTCAGCGTCAGCACGTCCACATTCGTCTTAAGCTTCTTCAGCTTCTCCTTATGGGACACCCCAAAGCGCTGCTCCTCATCGACGATAAGCAAGCCTAGCGATTTGAAGATTACATCTTGCGACAGCAAGCGATGCGTACCGATCACGACATCGACTCGGCCGTCCTTGAGCCCTTTCATCGTGTCGTTCTGCTCCTTGCGGGAACGGAAGCGGCTCATAACCTGTACGTTGATCGGATAGCCGGAGAAGCGCTCCTTGAACGTCTCGTAATGCTGCTGAGCAAGGATCGTCGTAGGAACAAGCACAGCGACTTGCTTGCTGTCCATCGCCGCTTTGAAAGCCGCGCGGATCGCAACCTCCGTCTTGCCATATCCGACATCGCCGCACAGAAGACGGTCCATCGGCTGGTTCTTCTCCATATCCTTCTTAATCTCTTCGATTGCTCGGAGCTGATCGCGTGTCTCATCATAAGGGAACATCGCTTCGAATTCCTGCTGATATGACGTATCTTGTCCGAAGGAATAACCAGGCGCTGCCTGACGCTGCGCATATAGCTTGATCAAATCATCGGCAATATCCTGCACCGATGCTCTGGCCTTATTCTTCGCGCGCGTCCATTCGCTGCCGCCAAGCTTATTAACCTTCGGCTCCCGCTCCTCCGAACCGACATACTTCTGAATCATATCTACTTGCTCAATCGGAACAGACAGCTTATCGCCGCCAGCGTATAGGATATGGAGGTAATCCTTATGGATGCCGGCAATCTCAAGCGTGCCGATGCCAACGTATTTGCCTATCCCGTGATTCTGATGTACGACATAGTCGCCGACCTTAAGCTCCGTATAGCTCTTAATTCGCTCGGCGTTGTCTACCTTCTTGTCAATCCGGCGCGCCTTGCGCTGCTTCTGCGAGAACATCTCGCCCTCTGTAATGACGACCAAATGCGAAGAAGGCAGCTCAAAGCCCGATTGCAGGTTGCCCTCAATGAGCATCGGCGGTTCAATGCTGTAATCCTGAAGCACGCGGCGCATGCGATCCATCCGCTCGGCGCCTCCGGCAAGCATAATAACGTTCGCACCGGTCTTCTTCCAGCGATCCATCTCCGCCTTCAGCACATTCATCTGACCGTGGAAATTCTGCATCGAACGACTCGTCATGTTCAAAATGTTCTGCGGCTGCGTATGCGGAATTTGGCGCAGGAACAGCGATAAGAACAAGGTAGGGAACGGACGGGTATGAAGAATCTCTTCCGTAGCGCGCGCAAGCGAAAGGCCAGGCAACGACTTGCCGTTCTGCAGTAGATGCAGCGACCATTCCGCCTCATCCCGCTCGAGCTGCTTAGCCGTCTCTATTAACCGTGTCGGCTCGTCTAGCAATAGCAGCGTATCGCTTGGCATATAGTCAAGAATCGTCTGACGTTCCGGGTACAATAACGAAATATATTTATAAATTTCAGGGAAATACACATGCTCGCGCAGACGCTCCAGTTCGCCGCCAATCTCTGCACGCAGACGTTCCTTCGCCATACGGTCAGTCATCTTAGCAAGCTGCTGCTCAAGCAGTCCTTGCGCATGGCGCTCCGCCGCTTCCATCCGCTTATCGTCCGCCAATATTTCTTGGCAAGGCGGCACGATAAACGCTTGCAGCCGATCCTGTGAGCGCTGGTCTGCGGGATCGAACGTACGGATCGAATCAATATCGTCTCCGAACCATTCAATTCGGTACGCTTGGGTAGTCGTCAGCGGATAGAAGTCCACAATACCGCCGCGCACACTCATCTCGCCGCGCGACTCTACGCGGTCGGCGCGCACATAACCGAGCGACATCATTTGACGCAGGAACGCCTCAAGAGGAATTGAATCTCCTACTTTAACCTCTATTTGCGCTTCAGCCATCACACTGCTGATCGGCAAGTAGCGGCGAACGCCGGAGAATGGCACGACAACAATCCCGCGATAGCCTTTGGACAGCTTGATCAGCACATCCATGCGCTGCGCCAGCGTCTCGGGACTCGAGATCGCTGCTTCGGCAGCCATAAGCTCATTCGCGGGATATAACAATACTTGTTCTTGCGAAAGACATTCTTGCAGATCCTCCGCAATCTTCTGAGCGGAGAACATATTATGTGTCACGACCAGCATCGGGCGGCCCACATCTTCCTGCAGCGCTGCGATGAGCACCTGACGGGAAGATCCGGCTAGCCCCGAAATCATCTGCTCGCGCATGCCTTTGCGAATACCGGAAATAATTGACTGTACATCCGAATCCGCGGCAAAAGCTTTAATCAGCGCTTTCAACGTTTGCGGCACCCCGTTTCTATACACGATCGGCTGGCCATGAAGCGCTGAGAGGAACGTGATCCGCTCAACCTGCTTCAAACCTCCGATTGCATTAACACAAGCAGACTTGCAAGGTATGAGAGCGATCTATAGTAGAAGACAGCTGCAGCCGTCTCTACAAGCGCTCAACATGAATTCAACCCTAAATGACTTCGCCGTCATATAGGCGGCGAAGTGATTGTCTTGAATATGGAGCATCAACGACGATCGCCATTGACGCCATGACATAAAATATAAGTCTGGTTATAAGACGAAATATATTTCAAAAAAAGCCTTAACCATGGTCAAGGCTCTTGTCCGTCTCATCTACAACCAATCAACCAACCCATTATTGCAGCGGGCTCGTTACGAGAGAAAGCTCCGGGTTAGCATCAAGCGCCTCCCGGCAGTAATCGCATACGACCTTAACGGTTACATCCCCGCTTGGGTCATACGCTATTATATCGCTGCGCTCCTCGGGGGTCAAGAAATGGAAACCGAGCTGCTGCTCCGTTATTTCCGCCGTCGATATGGTGCCGATCGATGTTTTGCAATGCCGGCAAATATAGTTTACAGCCATATGTATGCCTCCTGAAGAGTCGTTATTACCCTTCAGTATGCCCAGCAGGGGCAGATTCTAACAGGCTAGCGGTTAAACTTTGCCATCGTCTCCTCGAAGGGAGCCTTAAGTCCGAACTCAACAGCGTCGCAGGTCTGTTCAATCATCGCTGCCAGCTTATCTTGCTCGCTCTTCGGGAAATTGGACAACACATAATCGGCAATGTTCATGCCTGGCTGCGGACGCGATACACCCATACGGATTCGATTGAATGATTGTGTGCCCAAGTGCTGAATGAGCGACTTAATGCCGTTGTGGCCGCCTGCGCTTCCTTGATAGCGAAGCCTAATCTTGCCTATCTCCGTATCCAGGTCATCATACAGAATCAAACCTTCTGCCGGATCGGCCTTGAAATAGTCGAGGAACCCGCGTACCGACTCCCCTGACAGGTTCATATACGTCATTGGCTTAATAAGTACAACCTTGGTGCCTTGCACGTTACCTTCTCCGATTAACGCCCTGCATTTATTCGTCGTGACTGAGATTCCCCAGCGTCTAGCCAGTTCGTCGATAGCCATGAAACCGACATTATGGCGTGTCCCTTGATATTGCGTTCCGGGATTGCCTAGTCCTACGATCCACTTCATCGTTAGCTGTACTCCTTTTAACGTTATCTATAAGTACTCCCCTATAAACGGCTCTTGCTCTTTTAAACGAATCATAAGTTTATTTTCGACTTTACGCAAGCTATCTTCGACGTATCGGTACCCATTAGCCTTCTAGGGTGCAAAAAACTGCCCTGAGTTTAACTCAGGACAGCCTCTCACATCTCTATATGCCTTGCGCTTCATAGCGAACTTGAAAAAGAATCAGATCGTTTTCAAGTCCTCCAGCTGCGCTTCCTTCGATCTCGATTCCGCCTCGGCCAGCTCGACCGCCGCATCCTCTCTCTCTTCCTCGCTCAGCTCTTTCTGAGGCGCAAGGACGGTCACGACAACCATCTCCGGCTCAGACTTCGCCTCTACGCCTTGCGGAAGCTGCAGATCGCGTACGAGCAAGCTTTCGCCTACGCCAAGCGACGAAATATCAACCGCAATCGCCTCCGGAATATCTCCCGGCAAGCATTGCACCTCTAGCTCATGGAGAATGACTTGCAGGATGCCGCCTTCGCGAACGCCCGTCGAATCGCCCTCCGCTTCAATACGGACATGAGCTCTTACGTTCTCATTCATATTGACCTGATGGAAATCGACGTGAAGCAATTGACGGTTCAGAGAGTCTCTCTGCACTTCGGAGATCATCACGGAATGTTTGCCTTGTGCCCCAATCTCAATTTCCACAACCGCATTCGGATGCGTGCGAAGCAATCCTTGCAGCTCCTTCTCATCGACTGCCACAAGGGCAGATGCGCTCAATTGCTTGCCGTAGACAACGCCCGGGATTTTACCCTGCTGCCGCAGCTCGCGCAACTCGCCTTTCGTGGAAATATTCCTTTGGTCTGCCTTCATTGCTATCGCCATATGGGTATCCTCCTAAAATGGATATTCCATATAGCTTTACCCAATCATGCCGTATATTAATCACTAAGAAGAAACGCTTGACGGCGTCTTTTCTATAGACGTCATCGTTTCGTCGAAACGTATAGAGAAAGTATGAGCAAACTCATATACTTTCCTATACGTCAAGGTGAAACGGCTGTCGCCATCCTTTGACGGCGCAGCGCGTTTCATTCCGGAAGTGAACGAAGCTCTTACTTCTGCGAGCGTTCCTTCTTCGCTTTCGCGCGGGAACGAATCTTCTCCGCATAACCTGCCTTATTCTCCTGGCGCGCTCTTGCGATAGACAGGTCGCCAGCAGGCACGTCATGGGTAATCGTCGAGCCAGCGACGACGTAAGCACCCTCTCCAATCTTCACAGGAGCGATCAGATTCACGTTGCTGCCGACGAACGCATTGTCGGCGATCTCCGTAACCGCCTTGTTGAAGCCGTCATAATTGACCGTAATCGCGCCGCAGCCGATATTAACGTCCTTTCCGACCTTCGCATCGCCAACATAGCTAAGATGCGATACTTTGCTTCCGTCGTCCAGTGTCGCGTTCTTAAGCTCGACGAAGTCGCCGATCTTACAGCCGCGTCCAAGCTTCGAGCCGGGACGCAGGTTCGCATAAGGGCCAACTGTGCTCTCATCGCCTACAACCGAATCGGCAACTACCGAATATTTTACCGTTGCGCCGTTTCCTAGCACACTATTCGTAATGTCTGCCTGCGGTCCAATGACGCAGTCTTCG
The DNA here is from genome assembly GCF_052115185.1 of Paenibacillus sp. 2TAB19. Classification (NCBI taxonomy): domain Bacteria; kingdom Bacillati; phylum Bacillota; class Bacilli; order Caryophanales; family Paenibacillaceae; genus Paenibacillus; species Paenibacillus sp. 2TAB19. The sequence goes on from NZ_JBFRGE010000020.1 coordinate 72,433, forward strand.
CCGATAACCGTATTGCCGCGCAGCATCGTACCCGGATACAGAATCGTATCCGCCCCAATCTGAACGCCAGCCTCAATATACGTCGAAGCCGGGTCGATAATCGTTACTCCGCCAATAAGGTGCTCACGATTAATTCGCGAACGCATATAACCTTCAGCCTCGGCAAGTGCCACACGATCGTTCACGCCGATTGCTTCCGCCAAGTCAGCCGTGCAGTAGCCTTGCACCGACTGTCCCGCTTCGCGGAAGATACCGATCACATCAGTCAAATAATATTCGCCTTGCGCGTTGTTGCTCGTTACCTTAGACAGCGCATCGAACAGCTTGCGATTGTCGAAGCAATACGTCCCCGTGTTGATTTCTTTCACTGCCGCTTCAGCCGGCGAACAGTCCTTCTGCTCCACAATGCGCTGTACGGCGCCATCTTCGCCGCGAATAACCCGACCATAGCCTGTCGGGTCTTCGAAGGAAGCCGTAAGCACCGTTGCCGCTGCGCCGGACGACGCATGCAGCTCCAGCATCGCTTCTATCGTAGACGCCTTCACGAGCGGCGTATCGCCGCAGATGACGATCGTCGTGCCTTCTTCGCCGCCAAGCAACGCTTCAGCCTGACGAACCGCATGTCCAGTGCCAAGCTGCTGCTCCTGCAGCACGTATTCAGCCGCATCGCCTAGATACGACTTTACGGTTTCTGCGCCGTGACCAACAATAACAACCGTCCGCTCACAGGAAGCCGCCTTTACTACATCAACGACATGTCCTACCATCGGTTTGCCGCATACCGGATGGAGCACCTTATATAATTTCGATTTCATACGTTTGCCCTGACCAGCAGCAAGCACAATCGCCATAACCTTCAACGTAAATTACCTCCCAAGCCTCATTAACAAACTTCTTTTATGACTATATCCCATTATACGAATGCCGACAACTATCACTCACAATCCGATCCGACAATTAGAACGGCTAGTATACAAAAGAGAAGAGAGCCGTATGGCCCTCTTCTCCAAAAAAAATATTAATTGTGAAGCCCCTTGATTAAGCGCCTTCTTCGATTTCAATAACAACTTCCTCTGCTGCACGCTCGTATTCAGCCAATACGGCAGCTTGGATTTTCTCCCGGGTGGTTGAAGAGATCGGATGAGCGATATCCCGAAACTCTCCGTCCGGAGTACGTTTGCTTGGCATTGCGACGAACATACCATTGTTACCATCAATCACGCGGATATCGTGAACGACGAATTCATTGTCAATGGTAATGGAAGCGATTGCCTTCATACGCCCTTCGGAATTTACACGGCGGAGTCTGACATCAGTAATTTGCACTTGTGTTCACCACCTTTGCCTATCAGAGACTTGGTGTATACTTCCACGTTTTTGTGCAAAATCCTTCTATTTTTTTGGTAAAATCATGCTAATTTAAAAATATTTTTTTGTACATGAATGTTTTTCGTTGTCATTCGACATTTGTCGATGAAATGACTTCGATTTCGACAAGAACATCCTTCGGAAGCCGCGCCACTTCTACGGCCGAACGCGCTGGCTTATGGTCGCCAAAATACGAAGCATAGATGCCGTTGACCGTTGCAAAATCATTCATGTCTTTCATAAATACGGTCGCTTTCACCACATCTTTGAACGTTGCTCCAGCTGCTGCGAGCACCGCCTCAAGATTGCGAAACACTTGATGAGCTTGCTCCTCAATACCGCCTTCGACCAATTGGCCGGATGCGTCGAGAGGAATCTGTCCGGAAGTAAATAATAGTCCCCCTAGCTTGATCGCTTGCGAATAAGGGCCAATCGCCGCAGGAGCTTTATCTGTAGCTACTACTTGCGGTACTTGTTTTGCAGTCACGCTTGTCACAGCCTCTCCGTTATTTGAAATAGTTGCCCGGAAGAACCGTCGTCTGCTTCGTCTTCATGTCCACAGCTGTCAGCTTCGCCAAGGAAACGTAGTCTTCCAATAGCCGTTCCTCCAGCTCAACCTCGCCAGATTCAACGAATACGCCGACACCGGCTACTGTTGCCTTGAACTCGTAGAGCAGATCCATCATTCCTTGGATCGTGCCTCCCGCCTTCATGAAGTCGTCAATAATTAGCACGCGCGATTGCTCCTTGAGCGCTCTGCGGGCAAGCGACATCGTCTGAATACGCTTCGTCGAGCCCGATACGTAGTTAATACTAACGGCAGATCCTTCCGTAACCTTGTTGTCGCGTCTAACGATTACAACCGGAATATTGAGACAGGACGCCGTCGCGTAGGCGAGCGGTATCCCCTTCGTCTCGACCGTCATAATGACATCGATTCTGCGGTCGGCGAACGCTGTTGCGAACATTCTGCCAACGTCAGCCAGCATCTCCGGTTGTCCGAGCATATCCGTCATATACAAATAGCCGCCGGGCAATACCCTCTCGGGCTGTTCCAACTGACGGCAAATACCATTCATAATCGATAAAGCGGTCTCTTCCTTCATCTTGGGCGTATACTTCACGCCGCCCGCAGCCCCGGCATGCGTATGCAGCTCACCGAAACCTTCCTCTTCGAACACTTCTTTAATAATGGCTAAGTCTTCACTTATCGATGACTTCGCCGACTGATAACGATCAGCGAAAGCTGTCAACGAAATTAACGTGTGGGGACGACTTAGCAGGTATTGGGTCATTTCTACCAATCTTGCGCTACGTTTCAATTTCTTCAAACACATCTCCCCCCACTAAATCCGAATAATATAATGTCAATATAACATTTTTATACGGATTTAATCAAGAAGAACGTCAACCCTATGTAAGCATTCTTACCACATAGACTTCTTTGCAAAATCCGCGCAAGCCGTTATAGATACGAGGAAGCTTGGCTTCCTTCGATACGAGTCCGAATACGGTCGGTCCGCTTCCCGACATCAGCACGCCGTCTGCACCAAGACGAATCATGCTTTCTTTAATCTGCTGTACTTCCGGATGAACCTCCAGCGTCACGTCCTCCAGAACGTTGCCAAGCCCTTCGCAGATGTCATTGAATGAGCCTCTCGCAAGCGCATCTCTCATATTCGGAATCGAGGGATGGACCTTCAGCTCATTCGCTCTCAGCCTGCCGTATACATCAGCCGTCGATACGTTAATCGGAGGCTTCGCCAGTACGACCCAGCATTGCGGCGGGTTGTCGATATGCTCGAGCAGTTCGCCTCGTCCGCGGGCTATGGCCGTTCCGCCCGTTACGCAGTAAGGCACGTCCGAGCCGAGCTCTGCACCCAGCTCGCGCAGCTCCTGCTCGGAGATCCCGAGCTTCCATAGCCTGTTCAGGCCGCGCAGCGCAGCGGCTGCGTCACTGCTGCCGCCGGCGAGCCCTGCAGCAACCGGTATTTTCTTATCTAAATGAATATAGACGCCCTTACGCACGTCATAACGGTCTTTAATCAGTCTTGCCGCTTGGAAGGCAAGGTTCTTCTCATCTAGCGGTATATAGCCAACCTGGCTTGATATGATGATCGTATCGCGCGGGAGCTCTTCCATCTCCAGTCGGTCCGCAAGGTCAACCATCGTCATAATCATCTCGACCTCGTGGAAGCCGTCCTCGCGCTTGCGAAGCACGTCGAGCACTAAGTTAATTTTGGCAGAAGCCTTCTCATATATTTTCATAAAGGTGCGTTCTCCGTTCGTTCGTAAGCTTATCCCTCATTATAGCAAACGAACGCAATAAAAGCTAAGCTCTCTAAGCTAGCCATAGACTGGCCGCAGGAGGCTTAGCTTTAACCCAAGCGTAAAGCGAATTATGGCCGATTGGACTTGGCAGCAGCCTGCTCTGCAAGCTGAATGGCCCGCTTGACCATATTGCCCGCATCTTTGGCCTTGATACCTCYCCAGCCTTCCTGCTGCACGGTATCGTAAAAGCCCAAATCCTTCGCCAGCTCATATTTCAGTTCCTCCGACATGACACTTCGTCTTCTGCGGCTCATTCGCTATCCCTCCAAGTTGTGAATATGATGAACTCCAATAACGTCCCGCTTTACGACAGTAGTATGCTTCAAACGATTAAAGCTCATTCGCTACAGGGTGCCTACGCATCGTCCGTAAAAAGCAGCGGGCAAAAAAAAAGACGCAGATGTGATCTGCGTCAGCTAGCCGATTACGGCGTAGGTATATCAATCTATTGTTGAAGATAAGCGATTCGGACTTGACCTAGGCCTTCATCATTGCACACGGTCACTTCAACCGATTCGGTCAGAATATCCGCATAACTGTATGAGACACGCTTGAACGCGTGCTGTTCTTCATCCAGCTTGACAATGAAAACAGAAGGGTAGATTTCTTCTAACGTTCCGGTTCGTTCGATGGTCTTTCGTCGGCCACCGTTAGCTCGAAGACGGATTTTGGAACCAACATGAGCTTCCAAACTGCGTTTTATATCCAATAGCGCATTTTTTGCCATTGTCCACTACCACCTCTTTCCTTGTCCATTATAACCAAAAAAAGAGGGTTTGTCAAACAAAGCAAAATATTATATCAGCCTCATTATTTACTTGTCAACGGTGTTTTCACCCATTTTTTAAAAATCCATGCATAATTTATTTCGTTTTATCCATATTAAGAAGTTGTCGTAAACGCCGCGCATCAGAAATAAGCCTCAAAAATCGCCATGAAGAAAAAAATTATGGGTTCAATGTCGCTCCGACAGAAGTAATCTTGGGCTTCGGCAAGCCAACGCGGAATCGCCCTAATGTCTCAATGCCGCCTACGCCGTCTATGCCGCTAATCGTGCCGTGTATGACATCGGACAGATTAACCGTATCGCGTATCGATGTATAGCTCGCCTTAATCGCGATATAGACCGGGTCGAGCGCATGAATCAATATGCGGCCGGGGGAGCTTGCGAAGTTCGAGCCTGCCTGCAGCAGCGCCTCGAAATGAGATTGGCATGCACCGGCAATAACGACGAGGCCGTCGCGGTTCTTCTCATATTCCCTCGCCACGCGAACAGCATTAACAAAGTTTTGCGAGTTTTTGTAGCTGCCTAGACTATATAGGTCCTCTTGCATCCGATTTTTAAGCACGCCGTCATGGCCGGTTATAACGACGATGTCCGGCTTCACTTGGGGAAGCAGTCGGTACAGCACGTCAGCCATCTGAGATTCATGGACGTGCAGACCATGTGAGGGCACATGCATCGTGTTATAAAGCTGCATGCTCTTCTTCAAGTAGTTGTTGTCCCCATCCAGGTGCAGCACCTTTCCGGGCACTTCGAAGAAGGGCTGGCTCTCCTGCGTTGCAAGCCGGATATTATCGACGGTCCGGGCCGCCTGGCGTTCTCTCTGATTGTGCATGCGCTGCAGCGAATCATTAACTTTGATACGAACTTGCTGAACCGCTCTTGTCGACTCCGGGTCGCGAACGACCGACAGATCGGGAATAGGCGCATCCGCAAGCAATCGGTAGTCCGTGCCTTTCAGGACGGCATGATGTGTTCGAACAGCTTCAACTCGGAACAGCACGTCACCGCCATACGATTTGCGGACGACCAGGTCCCCTTGCTTCATGGGTAAATCACCTCTTCGTCTATCCTATGGGCAGACAGGGCGAATGGTGAGTATTATTATGTGCTGCGGCAGGGCAGATTGGGAGGAGAGCCTTAGATTGCTTAGCCTCTCCAGCCGGCTTCCAGCATCGCGCGGCTAACGCTTGCGAATTCCTCCAAGGACAACGTCTCTCCGCGACGCGTAGGGTTTATTCCAATACCTGTGAGCAGCGCTGTCAGCGCCTCACGGTTGTCCTTGCCAACGAAAGCGGTCAAGTTGTTGAACAGCGTCTTGCGGCGCTGGGCGAAGCTGGCTTGAACGACGCGGAAGAAATGATCCTCATCCGGCACGTCAACAGCCGGCTTGTCGCGCAACGACAGCTTGATGACCGCCGAATCGACGTTCGGTTGCGGAATGAATACCGTATGCGGCACAATGCATACGACCTTCGGCACGCAGTAATATTGCACGGCTACGCTGAGGCTGCCATATTCCTTGCCGCCCGGCTTGGCCGCCATCCGATCGGCGACCTCCTTCTGAATCATAACGACGATATGCTCCAGCGGCAGGCGCTCCTCGAGCAGCTTCATTAAGATCGGCGTTGTCACGTAATAAGGCAGGTTAGCAACGACGCTAACGCCGCTTACATCGCTGAAGCGCTCCTGAAATACTTGCTTTAGGTCCAGCTTCAGCACATCGCCGTGAATAACCTCCGTATTCGTCTCTTCGGACAACACGTCACGCAGAATCGGAATAAGACGGTTGTCGATCTCGACCGCCGTTACAGTGCCCGCAGAAGCGGCTAGCCTTTGCGTGAGCGCTCCGATACCCGGGCCAATCTCTAACGCGCCTTTCGTCTTGTCGAGTTCTGCTGCCTCGACAATCTTATTTAATATATTTTGATCGATCAGGAAGTTCTGGCCTAAGCTCTTCTTGAACGAGAAGCCGTACTTCGCAATAATTTCTTTCGTCCGCTTCGGCGTTGCCACTTCGATAGCCGCTCTGCCTGACGCTGCGGTATTTTCTTGTCCGTTCATATCGCTATCCCTCCAGTTGCTGTTCCATCTCGCGCATAGCTTCGTCGAACTCTGCCTTCGAGATGCGGAAGCTTGTACAACGCTTATAAAATTGCTTGCCGTTCGCATAGCCAATACCAAGCAGCTTGCCTACCAGCAATCTGCGATTAGCCGCATCGGGATGCACGATCAATCCCGCTTCCATTAAGTGTTCCCAGGTCACCTCGCCAGCCGTATCCGTTGTCTCCGTTCGAAGCTCAGAGAGCGCCTGGCGAATAGCTTCGGGGCTTGCGTTCTCAATGCCGATATCGCCCTTGTACAGCGCCTTCTCCTGCGGCAGGAACGCATGTTTGCAGCCGGGCGCATGCCTTGCCACAATCTTACGGATGCGTTCCCCTGCATGATCGGGATCCGTGAATATAATTACGCCGCGGCGTTCATTCGCCAGCGCTATGCGGCGCAGCACCTCATCGCCTATCGCCGAACCGTTCGTCTCGATCGTATCGGCTTCTACTGCGCGCTTCACCGCGACGGTATCATCCTTGCCCTCTACGACAATGATCTCCTTAATCACTAAGATCATTCCCTTCCTCATTTACTTAAATAACTCTGCAACAATTGCTGCCTTATTTGCGTCAATAAAACTACAAAAAGAAGAGGCTTAGCCTCTTCTTATGATGGCATATTTAATTGTACATTACGATAAGATGATGATAAACAGTTAGCTGCCGATAAAGCACTAAGTGGATGACGGTTTGTTCGGTCCAATAACGTACACGGTGTAACCCTTCTTGCGTCCGAACTTCTCCGCAGTCTTCTGACTGCCGAAATACACGTCGATCTTATTGCCCTTTATTGCGCTTCCCGTATCCTCTGCCCGGCGGAATCCGATGCCTTCAATGAATACCCACCAGCCGATCGGGATTACCTTCGGATCAACCGCGATCGTTCTTCCTTCCGTCACTTTCGTTCCGGACGCCGTAATGCCGTATTGAGGGTGGCTTTCGTCCTTGCCCGTCGATTCCACGCCAGCGGAATACGCAGTTAACGTGACGTTCTTCAAGATGCTCTTCGCCTTAAGCGTTACACCGTTCTTCGTCAACGTCTCCACAGTAGGACTACTGTTAGAGAGCACGGTTACCTTCGGCTCAGGCTTCTTCGTACCGACTGCCACGACTTGATCGACAGCAGCGGTCTCGATTACTTTGCTGACCATTTGCTTAGAAACAAGCACGCCATCCTCGTACTGCTTCTGAATATGCTCAACGATAAGGCCTTGCTTACCGGTCTGGATCAGCTTCTCCTTGCCGACCTCCAGCGTCGGATCTTCTTTCTTCACGATAGAGAATGGCATCGCCCGCTCGCTCTCCGATACTTTCGTATCGACGCGTACAACGGTTACCGACATATCCTCTTCGACAGATGAGTTAAGCGACGGTACTACTTTATCATGATTACGAACAGAAATATTTAATTGCTCGATCGCCGCTTGCACAGTTCCTTCTGTCGTGTACACCGTTGATGTCTTGCCATCCGCCGTTACATTGACCGCCACCGCATGATTAATTTCAACGCGATCGCCGTCTTTAATGGCTGCATTCAGAGGCACCGAAACCTTGTCATGCTCGCCAATCGTAATAGCTTGTTCATCCAGTAGGCGTTGCAGGACCCATTGCTTTGTTTCTACAACGGTTTCTTGTCCATTCACTACTACGGAGACGCTTTTGACAGCCGTTCCGTACAACAACACCAGTAACATGAAAGTCATAGCGATTGAGATAATAGCACTGAGTAGTATCAAACGCAAATTTTCATGCTTCCATCGCATTGCGAAAGACATGCTGGATGATCGTTTCCCATGGGTGTCCTTTACCTGGATTGTGCCCATTTCATCGGTCCTCCTTCATAGCCCCGCCGCCAAGTGTTACGCATGATTACAACTGACGCGACTATAGTATATTGGCGTGCGAGCACGCAATCCAGTAATTCTACTTCTTTTCTCGATCCTCTCACCTCCATGACTAACCCTATGACGACGATTTCCCGATTATTCGAAAATAAAAAGAAGCCGTCGACAGAGGATCTGTATCGTGGCTTCTCGGATGTCTACACGAGATATCATAAAAATGGGTGCACGAGGTTGATCGCTCTCTATGAACGCTTACGAGGTTAGCTGACGGATTCGGGCAAGAGAGCTGCCCTATTCGAAATCGCAATGCTCATGGCAATGGCTTCGAAATTCACCCCTGAAAAGATCAAAGCGCGGTCCTTCAAATACCCGCACTTGGGTCCCCCGTTCTCCTTCCGGAGATTAAGCGCAAACTGGAAATCCAATACAAAAAGTAATAACTCTGAAATGAATCATACCTTCACGGGCGGTCTGTTGTAAAGAAGCGATAAAAGACGATTTAAGCGAAAAAGCTGGTTAAAGTCGGAAAAGATTAAAGATTTCCTGAACAAAATCCAGTTTTATCGCCTAAAAGGTCATTGAATCTCTCGTTTCCTACCGTTTTTAAACAATACCAAAACATTTTTTACCGTTTTCGGTCGTAATTTTGGCTATTTCTTCCACGGATTTACCCAATAGCTCGGCAGCAGACTGGGCGACAAGAGAGACGTAAGCGGACTCATTTCGCTTCCCTCGGAACGGGTGAGGGGTCAAATAAGGGGCGTCCGTTTCGATCAATAATCGATCCAATGGAACTTGCTTCAGCACCTCTTTTGGCACGCGTGCATTTTGGAATGTAACCGGTCCCCCGAACGAGATATAGAAGTTCATATCGAGGCAGGCTTTGGCCGTCTCCCAACTGCCGGAATAGCAGTGCATGACGCCTCCAACCTCTGCCGCATTCTCCTCGCGCAAGATCTTAACGATATCCTCATGCGCATCCCTATTGTGGATGACGATCGGCTTCTTCACCTTTCGCGCCAGCCTAATCTGCTCCCGAAATACACGATGCTGCACATCCTTAGGTGAAGTGTCCCAATGGTAATCAAGTCCTATCTCGCCTATTGCGACAACTTTCGGATGCTCGCATAGACGTTCAATCCATTCCAAGTCGTCTGGCGTCATATCGATGCTGTCGACAGGGTGCCAGCCAACCGCTGCGTAGATAAAGTCATAAGCTTCCGCAAGCGCAATCGTTGTCGGGATCGTCTCCCGATTGAAGCCGATATTGAGCAGCAGATCAACGCCCGCTTCTCTCGCTCGCTCAATTACCTCTTTACGGTCCTCGTCGAACTTATGTGAGTCTAGATGGGTATGCGTATCAAATAAATATGTCATGTTGATGTTATACTCCTTCATTAAGCTGAAATAGTTGTTTCAAATGAGGACTAATCTGCGAAATATTCATCCTGAGCGGCTCCTCTGGAAAATACAAATGATACTGTCCCTGATGTAAACCGGTGATCGATCTAACAATGTCGGATTTAGCCGATATTTCACTTATTTCATCCTGATGATCCAACAACAAAATCGGCGCTTTTTCTTTCTTTTCACCCTCTTGTCTGTCGGGACGATACACGTCATACGGCAGATCGAACGGGAAATCCAGCTCCATATGGTACTCCGGAATCATGCCGATTGAGAGGAACAGCAAACGTATTTCTTCTAATAAAGTAGGCTCAGGATCATCGATCGTTATGTACTTGTATAATCGTCGATTCAGGAAGCGGTCGCATAGGTCGGCCAGCAGTGAATCGTCCTCTTCGGCCCATTGCATGAAAGCCGTCTGCGCAAGCGCTTCATCCAGCTTCAAATAATCGCTGACGGCCATCGTATTATCGAGCAGCCGCTTGACCGACTCTGGCATCCATAAGAAGGAATAACCCTTCTCGTACAGCTCTTTCGCCCGGCGGAAAATTTGCCTCAAAATAATTTCCGAGCTCCTCGTAACCGGATGGAAGTAAATCTGCCAATACATCTGGTAACGCGACATCAAATAATGCTCCACCGCATGCATGCCGCTTTCCTTAACCACAATTTGCCCTTTGTAAGGCCGCATCACCCGCAAAATGCGCTCCAAATCAAAATTACCGTAATTTACTCCCGTAAAATAAGCATCTCGGAGCAAATAATCCATCCGGTCCGCATCCATTTGGCTTGATATCAAGCTGACAACGATCGGTTTTGGATATTTTTTCTGAATGACGGCAGCAACGTGGCTCGGAAAATCTTCGGATACGGCCCGCAATACTCGATTGATTTCCGTATCCTCCAAAATAATTTTGCACGTCCATTCCTCATGATCGGTATCGAATACCTCTTCAAGCGAATGGGAGAACGGACCGTGACCGACATCATGAAGCAGCGCCGCGCATAATGATACGAGCCGCTCTTCCTTCGGCCAGTCATGGAAGCTATTGCGCTCGAACTGCGAAATAATTTTTCTCGTAATTTCATATACGCCCAGCGAATGGGAGAAACGGCTGTGCTCTGCGCCATGGAATGTTAAGTAGGACGTCCCTAATTGCCGAATTCGGCGCAAACGTTGAAATTCTTTGGTGTTAATAAGGTCCCAAATCGTTTGGTCTTGTACGTATATATAATGGTGTACGGGATCCTTGAATACCTTCTCTTCCTGAAGCGGCTCTCTCATTTTATGATCATCTCCTTCGTTCATAGTTTCGACACATTATGTCGAATTAATGTCGAATAGTGTCGTTTAATAGTTTCCAAATTGTCGAAGCTGTTGTATTCTATTACAGAGTAGTATGCCCCCATTTCGTAGTCAAATGCCCGTAAATACGGATATTTATAGTAAATTTTTAGGTTGACTATTTTGGGAATCGTTGGTATTATTATAGACATAAACCTAAGAAACATGTCGAACGATGGCGAAACAATTTATCTAAGAGAGGGATTGATAGATCATGATGAAATCAACAGGGATTGTCCGTAAAGTGGACGAATTGGGACGAGTTGTTATTCCGATTGAATTGCGCCGTACGCTAGGAATCGGAGAGAAGGATGCGCTAGAGATTTACGTGGACGGAGAGCGCATCATGTTGAAGAAATACGAGCCTGCATGTATCTTCTGTGGTAATGCAGAGAACGTTTCTTACTTCAAAGGAAAAATAGTTTGCCATATTTGTTTATCAGAAATGCCTTCTCCTGTGACAAAATAAAAAAAATAGGTTATAATCATTTATATCCACATGTTAATTCTAACCTTTTTATACTCCTTGATGCCTTCCTGCGCTAGAACCCGGCCAGGAAGGTCTTTTTTTGTCCACTTATCCACAATCCCGATTCTAGCGATTAACCTCGTTATAGACATCCCGCTTCGGCAAGCCGCGATCGACAGCCGCCCTCTTAATTGCTTCTTTGCGATCCATGTCTCTCTCATAATGCGCAACATGCGCAGCAATATCAAGCTCGGACCACCAAGCACCTTCTGCTTCTTGTTCACTCGCCTCAGATTCGCTTAAACCTGCAATAACGATTACGAATTCACCGAGCGGCGGATGTTCTGCGAACCAAGCTATACATTCGCTCACCGTTCCACGCACTGCTTCTTCATGACGCTTCGTCAATTCGCGAACTAATGCAATCTGGCGATCGCCAAGACTGTCCAATATGACGTCCAGCGTCTTCGTAACGCGATGCGGCGATTCGTAGAGCAGCAGTGTGTCACGCTTTCCGCCCCGCTCCTGCAGCCACTTCGTAAGCGATTTGCGGTCACGCGGGGGAAATCCGGCGAATGTGAAGCTGTCGGTCGGTAGCCCGGACATAATAAGCGCCGAGAGCGCAGCATTAGCGCCAGGAATCGGAATTACCGTTATACCATTATCGATCGCATCGCGTACGAGATCGGCGCCTGGATCGGATATGGCCGGCAGCCCTGCATCGCTGACCAGCGCAATGGACTGTCCATCCTGCAGCAGCCGGATCAATTCCGGTCCGCTCGCGTTTTTGTTATGCTCATGGTAACTTACCGTTCGTGTGCTGATTTCGAAATGCGTTAGAAGCTTTCGCGTCTGCCTCGTATCCTCGGCTGCAATAAGCTGTACTTCCTTCAACGTCCGAATGGCACGATAAGTCATATCCTCCAAGTTGCCGATTGGCGTACCTACGAGATATAAGCTGCCATAAGGCTGTTTGGCGTTGTCCGTGCCAAAGCTCTTCTGTACGTTCATACGATTTGCACCCCGTTCTCATACACCATTATCGGCGGCAGAAGCTTAATATCAGGTTTCCCGTCACGCATTGCTTCTATTAATATCATGTTCGCCTCCGCATTCGCGTGAGGATAGACGAATTGTACCCGTTTCGGCTCCAGCTTCCACTTGCGCATCGTCTCTACGATATCAAGCAGCCTTGAAGGGCGATGTACCATCGCTACCTTGCCCCCAGGGCGCACTAGCCTGGCGCTCGCCTGCATCACATCGTTCAACGTGCAATGAATTTCATGCCTAGCAATCGCATAATGCTCATTCTCGTTCTGATCGCCTGCTGTTACAGGCATGTACGGCGGATTGACCGTAACCGCATCATAGACGCCGTTACCCGCTTCCTTCGCATAAACCCGCAAATCCTGCTCGATGACCTGTATCTGCTCCTGCAGTCCGTTCATCTCGATACTCCGCCTTGCCATATCAGCCAATCGCGGCTGAATTTCGACTGCGTCGATCTGTGCTTTCGTCCGTGTGCTTAGCAGCATCGGAATAACGCCATTGCCTGTACATAGGTCAACAATCTTGCCCCGTTTCGGAATATTGGCGAAGCGTGACAGCAGCACCGCGTCAAGCGAGAAGCTGAACACTTCCCTGCTCTGTATAATTTTTAACCCATTCTCCGTCATTAAATCATCTAGACGCTCATTAGACGCCAAGATTACAGATTCAGACACGTCAATGCCTCTCCTTTATTAACCCTTAAAATTTAAAGTACACATTCTGATGTGGTAATAAAAATGCCGCCCTTTGCGGTAAGGACGGCTTGTCAATACGGATTGCATTATTTATTTAGAAAGGATAGACAAAACAAGCAATCTCCCTCGGTCCGCAAATGCCCGTAATACACATTGCAAATATGGAAGCCCTCATGATACAGCCGCGCTAAATTATCATGGCCTTCTCCTACAGCGTTGCCTGCCGCAATTAGAACATCCTCATGGGCAGTCCGCGACTCGAAGAGTACAGGCTCACGTTCAGCGCCGACAGGCTTCAGCAGCGCTTCTCGCGCTGGCGCAGTTTCGCGCTTGAATACTTTACGGAGCTGGTGGTTCTCCATGCTTAAGCGTTTATTCTCCTCCAGCAGCTCTTTCATCTTCTGCTTCAGATCATTCAGCTCTTCATGGAACTTAGCGAACCTTGTATCCAACTCATCGATCTGTACAATTATATCTTTCTTCTCCAAGTTCCCACCCCAGAGCTTCCAGCATAAGCATCTCTGGCAGCCTATGCCTTCTATTTAATAACGACATCGTCAAATGGCAGTTCCTTCGGCTTGCCCGGTGTATCAAACAAACTTACGAATACACTCTTCGCTTGCGCATTAATGCCTGTTACTTTTCCTTCACCAAGTGAGGTAATGACGATTTTCCCTACCGCCGGCAGTTCCTCACGAACACTCTCGTAATTGTCATGCTCATATTTCAAGCAGCACATGAGGCGACCGCATAACCCGGATATTTTCGTAGGATTGAGCGATAGGTTCTGGTCTTTGGCCATMTTGATGGATACAGGCTCAAAGTCGCCCAGCCAAGAGGAGCAGCATAGAACTCGTCCACACGGACCGATGCCGCCAAGCATCTTCGCTTCGTCGCGGACACCGATTTGTCTAAGCTCGATTCGCGTGCGAAACACGCTTGCGAGATCCTTGACGAGTTCACGGAAGTCCACTCTGCCTTCTGCCGTAAAGTAAAAAATAATTTTGTTGCGATCGAAAGTAAACTCTACGTCAACCAGCTTCATTCTAAGCTGATGGCCTTTGATCTTGTCCAGGCACGTAGTGAATGCATTCTTAGCCGCTGCACGGTTCTCGTCGACGACTTTGGCATCGACATCGTTAGCAACGCGTATCACTTTCTTAAGAGGAAGGACGACATCCGATTCACCAACTTGCTTCTGTCCCACCACCACTTTACCGTATTCGATCCCCCGCGCTGTTTCAACAATAACATGCTGGTCCTTGTTCACGGGATGCTCGACCGGATCAAAGTAATAGATCTTGCCCGCTTTCTTGAAGCGGACACCGACGACATTATACAAGGATTAGCCCTCCTGTAGGTTTACCAATAGTTGCTCAAACGCGAGCTGAGGCGTGACATTCGCTCGTATACGCTTGCTCGCTTCAAGCGTATGCTCAATGCAGGACACCCAGCCTGCAAATGATCGATGAAAAGCATTTTTGCCTATCCAATCCAACTGATCTATAAAAACGATATTTCCTTGCCTTCCGGCTTGGAACTGTATCAAATCTTTAAACCATAATACAAACATCGACAGTAGCAATTGTGTATGCTCTGACAGTTCTGTCTTAAATAACTGTTGCCCAGCAGTGATCATCGCCGTGGTGAATCGGGTTGAACTCTCCTTGCCTAATTGTATCACTAGATTTCTTATTTCTGCAAACTGATTCTGCTGGAGAAATTGTCTAGCGCCGCCCAGTCCAGAGCTCATCTGAACAGCCGTCCGCGCAAGCAGAGCAGGCGCCCCTTCCGCAACTAGCGCTTCCAGCATAGCTTCTGGCGACATAGGGAGAAATGGTACCCACTGCGTCCGTGAGCGAATCGTAGGCAATACCGCTTGTCCATTATCGGTTATTAATATGGCCACAACAGGCGATACCGGCTCTTCAAGAAACTTAAGCAAGCTGTTAGCAGCCGCCTGCGTCATCTTGTCTGCCTGCTCGATCATATAGATCTTCCACTTCGTACCGCTATTCCGATAAGACATATCACGCTGCAGCTCGCGAATCTGATCGATCTTAATGGATTGACCGTCAGGCGCGATCGTAATGAGATCCGTCTGATTGCCATGTTCGAACTTACGGCATTCGAGGCATAGACCACATGCATCATCACCGCCTGCCGTACAGAACAGCGCCTTGGCGAAGGCGCGAGCCATAGCCATTCGTCCCGTACCGGACGGCCCGTGGAACAAATACGCATGCGATATTTTGCCGCTGCCTAGGGCATGCTTTAGAATACGCAGCGCTTTCCATTGGTCGCTCATTTGATCAAGACTCATACTTATTCCTTACCTTTCTATCAGAACAACAGGTTAATCAGCATTCCGCGAATCTCGCCGATCTTACTTAGAAGATCGATTCGTCCTTCCTCGCTTTCGAGCAGCTCCTCTGCCATTGCGATAAGAGACTCATCGATCTCATCGAGAAGCTTATATCGCTTCACGCGTCCTCTGCGATCGAACCCTTTAATTTCTTTCAATACGACTCCGCGTCTGACCGTATCCTCTAGAAACGACTTCACCATCTGGCGGTACAGCTTGAGCTCCCGCACCGTCATTAGCTTTGCAAGACGCTCGCCTTGACGATGAATGTCCTGCAGCTTCTGCTGCATCTGCTCTTGCGTGCGCTGGTCATTCTGCTGCACCATCACATCACCGAAACTCTTCGCCTGCACTGGCTTAGAAGTTTGGTCCGCATTCGTTCTATTCTGTCCGACGGGTCGGAATCCATGATCTATCTTCATCTTTTAATCACGCCCAATCAGAAATGTTCGAACCGCTCGACCGGAATGACGAATACTGCTGCACCGCCAACCTGTACTTCAACAGGGAATGGGATGTAAGAATCTGTTGAGCCGCCCATAGGCGATACCGGCGTAACCAACTGATCGCGCACCTTACAGTTCGATCCGATGACCTGCAGCACCTCATGAACGCGCTCGTCCTCTATACCGATCATGAATGTTGTATTGCCCGCTCTCAAGAATCCACCTGTACTTGCCAGCTTCGTCGCTCTAAAGCCTTCACGAACAAGAGCATTCGACAGTCGATTGCTGTCCTTATCCTGAATAACCGCAATAACTAATTTCATCTTCATTCCCCCTTGATTACTATTAGATTACGTTATTTCATTCTTCTTGATCTTCTTAAAGTTTGACATCGGTTGCAAAAAATCCTTCAAAACGACGATCAACGACTTCCAAAACGTCCATAAACACATTTTCGGGCGTTTGCTCGGCATTCACTCGCACCATACGATCCGGGTACTTCTGCAACAGCTGTATATATCCCTCGCGTACACGTTCATGGAAAGACTGCTTCTCCAGGTCGAGCCGATTCACTTCTCTCTCCGCCGACTGCGCGATCCGTGCTAGACCTACTTCCGGCGAGATATCCATATAAACCGTCAATTGCGGCATCAGCTCTTGAATAGCAAAGAGGTTAATATTCCATACCTCTTCAACTCCCAGTCCCCGTGCGTAGCCTTGATAAGCAAGACTGCTGTCAACAAACCGATCACAGATGACCGCTTTGCCTGCTTCAAGCGCCGGCAGCACCTTTTCCACCAAATGCTGACGCCTTGCAGCCGCGTAAAGCAGTGCCTCCGTTCTTGCATCCATCGCTATGTTGCCCCGGTCCAAAATAACGGTGCGGATCTGCTCGGCTATCGGGATGCCGCCAGGCTCGCGCGTAATGACGACTTCCTTCCCTCTCTGCAGCATCGTATGCGCCAGCCGTTCAATCAGTGTCGTCTTGCCGGCGCCTTCGCCGCCTTCTATTGTAATGAATACACCTTGTTTCAATCTAAGGCTTCTCCTAACCATAAAATAATATTGTCTATCCTAACAGCGGCATATTGTCCGCTTCCTTCCATTCTAACAAAGCGTTCCAGCCAGTACAATGAACAATTACTCATATACGCCTATTGTATTCATAACCGGATCAACCGCACCTTGAAACTTAGCTCCTGCAGTCGCCAACCGCGCTATCTGATCGATCAACGCTCTTGTAAGCTTCTCCCCTGGATATACAACGGGGATGCCTGGAGGATAGGGAATGACCATCTCCGCTGCCCTATAGTTCTCCGCCTCGTTTAACGATATACGTTTCTGTATCGCATGCTTAGGTATTGATCTTGCAAATGAAACCGGTTGTGAGATACGTTCGGCCCAATCTGATGTATGCACCATGCTGTTAGACGGTGTGTCGGGCTTCTTACGAGCTCTATCGTCATCGGGTAAGGTTAACTTGCTCAACATGGCAATCGCTGATATAGCCTCCTTGAGCCTGCTCGTATGCTCAGAAGAGATATGAATACCAAAGATAAGGACTACATGTCTCGGATCAGCCATCTCAGCCCAGCAGCCATGCTGCTCCAATTGCTTCTGCAGCTCGAATCCGGTCAAAGTGCCGCTGCGATCATACATAACGATTCTAAGAGGGTCGCAATAGCTTATTGTAGCGGTGTGAGGATCACTGTCGGTCGATACATCCATTACTTCTAACGGAGAGCCATATTCACTGGCCCAGCTACGGAACGATGCGGCTTGCTCCAGTGCCCCTGCGAATAGAGAGGGACCGAAACGATCAATCATTGCTCGGGAAATATCGAGCGAAGAGAGGATTGGAAACGATGGGCTAGAGCTTTGAATCATCGCCAGCGACTGCCTTAATGCTTGCCTAGGCAACCGTTCCCCCTGTACATGAAGCATCGCCCCCATTGTAAGAGCTGGCAATGTCTTGTGTGTGGATTGTACGACCGCGTCAGCCCCAGCAGCGATCGCAGAAATTGGAAGCTCAGGATGCAATCCATAATGCGCTCCATGAGCTTCATCGACGACTAACAGCTTATCGCAGCGATGTATGGCTTCAGCATAAGCGCTTAGATCTACACCCATCCCGTAATAGTTCGGATTAGTAAGAAACACACCTTTAGCGTCAGGATATTGCTGAAGCGCCCGTTCAACATCCTGGAGAGAAGGGATTACCGCTAGAGCAGAACGCTGCTCATATTGCGGCGTCAGGAAGATCGCTTTTGCTCCAGCAAGCTTCAGCCCATTTATAACAGACTTATGTACATTTCGTTGAACAATGATTTCATCGCCCGGCTCACAAATAGCAAGCAACAGCGCTATATTGCCAGACGTACTGCCGCCTACAAGAAAGAATGTCTCCTCCGAGCCGAAGCAACTCGCAGCAAGCAGCTGCGCTTCTTGAATAGAACCCTCAGGATGATGCAAATCATCGGTAGAGGATAGCTCCGTCACATCGAGCTTCATTATTTCTTGATAATAAGCTATATATGACTCATCATTCTCTTCACTATCATTCACCGCAGATATCGCTTGACCGCCGCGATGTCCGGGAACGTGCAGGCTGACGGGATCTGTATCGGCATGTTTCCTTACATTTTCAAATAAAGGCGCAATAAATGGCTTCATTATAATAAGACTATCCTTTCCTTCAAAGCTGCTCGATTAAATGCTCTATACGCTCTATTGTAGCTTATCGGCACGCAAAAAAAAGAGCAACTCTCTGTAGCAAGAGGCTGCTCATGCATTTTTTTCAATAAAAATTTGCTTCATCTGGTGAATGAAGAAAGGATACTTCGCATCCTTCACATCCGTTCTCACCATCTCGTTCTCGCAGTCGGTACAAATAAATTCGGATACAATTCGAATCCCTTCGCCCTCGGCCTTATGTTGACCGCAAATAATGCAATGAAGATCGCGATTATCATTCATTATAATCCCCGCTTTCTGATGCCTGMCTATATAGCTACTATTATGTCGCATAATCTATCTTTTTATACTTGTTTCATAGCCCATTTCAAATATTTATATATCGTATGCGCCCACTCCGCAGATGGTTCCGCCATTTCAGTCAAAAATGTTTACTGCTCGCTCTCCATATACGTGCACAATAGTCCGATATAATAACGAGAATGTATGATTCGCACCGAAAGGACGTTCGTGAATGCGCCAATCGCTAACCGACCAACGAAACGCTACAATTTATCAGTATATGCTCGTTAAACGCCAGGTTATTCGGCCTGAGCTGATCATGAGCCACCTTCTTATATCGGGCTTATTGCTCGCTTTCCAAATGCTCATGTATCAAATGGACGGGCTTTTCTCATGGCTATTCGGCTTTGCCGTCGTACAAGTCTTGCATATCGTTATTATGCTGCTCACGTTTATTAAAGTAGAGGAAGCTGCCGATCGCAAATGGATCTGGAGAATCAATCCGCCATGGATCGGTTTCAAACCAGCTAGCGATATTACACTGCTCGTCTACCGGCGTGTTCATCGTCAAATGTTCTGGCTTGGCCTCTGCATCATCGGCCTCCTGTATCCGTGGATTAACGAATCGCTAATGATTAGCATCGTATGCTGGCATCTATGGCTTCTCATACCAAGGCTGATGTTATCCTTCGCCCTTCGCAAGCAACGCAAGGACGGCGTTGTAAGGCTCGACTCCAAGGAAGCCTCGTATTATCATCGTTAACTCATTTCATGCCCTGGGGACATCTCGTCCCCTTTCCTGGCTAACGAATCAAGATATCTCTATTCATCGCTTACCTACACAGTTGAGCACTTAACGAATCTAGAGGTATCTATTCTGTAACTTTAAAGCACATTAAGGAACTCAGAAGACCAATAAGGTTATCAGAGTTCTTTACCATGCTCGTATAACCTTATTTAGAACAATTAAGGTTCATAGGATTCGTTAGCATTTGTTTGAATATCAAAAAACCAACCTGCTTCCTCGCCTTTTCATCGATCGAAGGTTCAGTTACTCTCCCAGGCTGGGAGAGGTAAGTCGCCATTTCTGCGCACAACAAAAAACCAACCGCATCTACATGCGGTTGGTTCCTCGTGCTTGGCGACGTCCTACTCTCCCAGGACCC